>JBNMLR010000268.1:0-4090 GCA_050874945.1 Butyribacter sp.
GACATTAGTTATAAGACTATGTATTGATAGATAAATCAGACAGAAATAAAAATATAGTGGAAATATAAATACTGCGGTATCGTATTTGACGAGCCGCAGTATTTTTATTATGATGATGTTAGGAAAAAGGCAGATAGCAGTCTGAGGAAAAAGTCAAAAGTCAATCGGATATTTACAATCCGCTCTGCTGCTTGCTCAACATCATTATCTGTATGAAAAACTTTGTCCTATAAATAATCAAATACAAAAAAGGAAAATAATTTTATATGAAAAGAAATATACAAAACAAAAAAACAATTTACTTAAAATATTTTTTTGGTGTTACAGCTATTATATGGATGTGCGTAATCTTCTGGTTTTCGGCACAGCCGGCGGCGGAGTCCACGCAGATGAGTATGACATTTGGGAGAAAGATATGCAGCATTTTTGTACCCGGATATTCAAAATTAAGTGAAAAAAAGCAATATACTATGGCAGAAAACATTGAATTTCCGGTAAGAAAATCGGCTCATGCGTCAGAATATGCATTACTTGCAATGTTGTGGTGTGGCTGGTTTGTGCTTGGAAATAAAAAAGAAAAGTCAGGTAAATCTCTTCTATTTCCGTGGATGATAGCAGCGTTGTATGCGTGTACTGATGAGTATCACCAGCTTTTTGTGCCGGGAAGAAGCGGGCAGCTTAGAGATGTAATGATAGATGCGGCGGGGGCAGCAGTTGGTGTGCTGTTTATAAAGTTCGTGATATATCGTTTTAGAATAATCCGTAAAAAATAACATCTGTTTTGATTTTTATATAAAATACGAAAAATACTGTACTCCGTTAAATGCGTGGGAACAGTATTTTTTACTTTGTGCAAAAAACTTAAAAATAATGCTGACAGCATAGGAAATAAAAATAAGAAATTGATATAATAAAAAGTAAAGTGTTTACAATTAACAAATAAACAGATTTGCTTATATGAAGTAAGCACAAACATTTATCAGATTTGTATATGAGTGCAAATGAAAAAATCTGGTATTAAACGATTTATATCAGAAACGGAGGAAAAGCCAATGAATAAGAGCAGAAGAAGAAAGCTGACAGCTTATCTGCTTGCACTTGCTATGATGTTTAGCTGCTTTGGACAGAGCACAGGCATAGCAGCGGCAAGTCAGACGGAGAGTAAAAGTGAGCAAATTCAGGGAGGTGAAAGTGAAACAGCAACGGGGGATGCGGTGACAACTGCAACGGCGGCAACCATTGAGCCGACGATATTGCCAACGGAAAAACCGACAAATAATCCTGTCACGGAACCGAGTGCAATTCCGGTTGTAACACCATATCCGGTACAGGACAGCGATACAACGGATTTTGAGATTGGTGCACAAAATGTAAGATGCAGACTGACAGGTGTTTATTTTGCAAACAAAAAGGATTATCCTGATGCGGAAACACAGGTCAGGAGCAAAAGTAAAAACAGGTTTTCAATAGGCGGAAAGTCTGTATGGGATTTGGGCTGGATAGCTGTCGAGCCTGAGGATGGTATGACTGTTGAAAGCATCATGGACAGCAAAGGCACGGCGGTCGGGACAACGACCTGGGGAGAAGCTAAAAAGCTTCTAAGTGCAAGTGGTATGGAAGTCTCAGAGAAAGCTTATGCTGCAATGGATGGAAAGTCTGATGACACGACGGTTATATATATGGATAGAAATACATATAATCAGTACATTTATAACAACAATATAATCATCAGATTAAAAAATAACGATGGAAATACAGAAAGTGTTGAGATAAAAGTTCAGGACTCTCATTACTGGATAAATAAAAAATTGTCGTTAGGAGAGAAGATTAAGCCGTTAAGCCTGCCTGAAGTAAAAAAAATTTATGATGGCAGAGAGGTTTCAAAAGATGAATTTATTATCAGAAAGAGCTCTATTGACGGAAGTCATGAGGACTGTCTTATAGAGAACGGTGATGGCAGTGACGAATATATTGCCAACAGGGTTGGCATAGCAATGGTCGAATATACTGACAAAAAGACAGGTATGTCATTAGAGGTTGATGTAAATATAAAATTGCCTGACAATGCCGTTAAGACAGACGATATTATTTTTGATGATGCGTCAAGGGTTGAATTATACGGTGCAGAGAGCGGCTCTTATTTGATATATCCTAAAGATGAAGATACTCTTGCCTTGAAAAAATGCACATTAAAGATTAAAATGCCTGAAAATGCAAAAGTTGACTGGAGTAAAACAAAAGTTGGCGGAAGTCTGCTGGAGGAGAATGGAATTACAAAAGTGAATGTTGGCACGGGTTATAAATACGATAGCAGGGAAACAGAGGTTAAAAACAGTTTATCAGACAGGGTACTTACATTTGAGTTTTCGTCGGATTACGCATTGAGTGACATATTTAATCTTGTGATATTACAGGACGGCTGGTCAATTGATTACACATTTACTTTCCGTGGAAATACTTATATGAGTATGTCCGGAGGGCAGACATATTATTTTACGCCAAATCAGATAATCAGTATATTTGACCTTGTGCATATAGACGGTG
This sequence comes from Butyribacter sp., assembly GCA_050874945.1. Classification (GTDB taxonomy): domain Bacteria; phylum Bacillota; class Clostridia; order Lachnospirales; family Lachnospiraceae; genus Butyribacter. The sequence continues at coordinate 2,545 of JBNMLR010000268.1, forward strand.
CGTCAAATGAGCAGATTGAAAAACGCAGACAGAAGTTTATAGACGATGTAAATGCAGATATTATTGCGGTAGATATTCCGGGGGCAGATCTGTATTATGAAAATGGAAAGTTTACCGGAAAGATTATATTTACGCATACCGGCTCGTACATGACAATATACAACAAAGAGTATAAGCTTGTCATGAATGCGGGCATCATGGATGTAAGACTGACCGCAAGCGGTGTTGTAAAAGAGGGTGCTGATATTGATATTGCGAAAACATTTATCAGCGGATACTGGGAGAATTACAGTATTGACTTAGGAGACAATCCGTACGGTTTTAAATGTGACAATGCGACGCACAAGGTAACTGCACCTGATAATATATCAGACAAGATAGAATACACCATATATGTAAAACAGGATGAGAGACTGGTAGCTCAGATACGGCTTAATGTCTGCCGAAAAGACAAATTTGATGAGGATTTTGCCGAAGCGGTAACGGGTATAAAAGAAAATGAAAGCATGATAGTCGATGTTGACGAGAAAGATGCGTCTTTGTCGGAAAAAGTTGTAGATGCGTTGCAAAATAGTGGTGATGACAAAAAACTTACTATTAAAAACAGCAGCTCGGACAATGATGTGGAGTGGAATTTTGACAGCAGCGACTTAAAGGAAAAGAGAACGGACGATATTAAACTTAATGTAGATGTTGGAAACGGGGAGTCCGGAGTTCAGGATATGCTCGACAAAAACAGTTCAGGCGGTCTTGAGGTTAAATTTGAGGATAACGGTGACCTCGGCGGTGAGGCTTCGGTACGCATCTATCTTGATGAGGATGACAAGTCAAAGCTTCAGGCTGAAAGTTCAATAAATCTTTTCTATTATGATAAGGATGCAGATGAAATGAAGTTAGAAGCATCTTCACTTGAACTGCATAATGACAGTGTTAAAAATAAAGATTACATAGAGATACCGGTAACACACAACAGCGAATTTGCTTTATCGACGGCAGCTTCACTTAATGCAAAGGATGTGCAAAAACCAACGGCATCGCCAGAACCGACAACAAAGCCAACGGCAAAACCAACAACAAAACCCACGGTTAAGCCACAGAAAAAAGTCACAGTTCCGGCAATGAAGTTTGTAAAAGCTTCTGCAAAAAACAAAAAGATAACAGTTAAATGGAGTAAACTGTCAAAGATTACAGGCTACCAGCTTCAGATAAGTGACAAAAAGAACTTTAAAAAAGCAAAAACGATTAAATATAAATCAAAGATTAATAAGGTAACACTTAGCAAGGCAAACGGAAAGAAGCTGAAAAAGAAGGTAAAATATTATATAAGAGTCAGGGCATATAAGACCTACAAAGACTCAAAGGGTAAAACAAAGACAGCTTATGGGAAATATAAAGTGTTAAATATAAAGTGCAAGTGATAATATGTGACAGGTTAAGTAAAATATGTTGTATTTAAAAGTCCGATGTTTTATGCCACGGACGATGTCAAAAGCAAAAATGCAAAATAAAAATACTGCCCCCGTTAATGCGGGGAGCAGTATTTTTA
>JBNMLR010000269.1:0-4079 GCA_050874945.1 Butyribacter sp.
CAAAACATATGCTCCAGCTTTGCAGGATGGGAATACCGATGGGACTTCAGTATTCCATCACGGCTATAGGCAGTGTCATATTGCAGACTGCCGTAAATAATATGGGTTCAACGATAGTTGCCGCAGTAACGGCAGGCAGCAGGGTAAGTATGTTCGTATGCTGTCCTTTTGATGCGATGGGCTCAACCATGGCTACCTACGGCGGACAGAATAAAGGTGCGGCAAAATATGACCGTATCGACGAGGGACTTAAAGCCTGCATAAAACTCGGTGTTATCTATTCGCTTGCAATACTTGTACTTATGATATTCTTTGGCAAATATCTCGCACTTCTTTTTGTGAGCAGCAAAGAAACCGAACTTATAAACAAGATTTCTATGTTTATGATAGGAAATGCCTTGTTCTATATCCCACTCGCACTCGTAAACATTGTGCGTTTCATGATACAGGGTATCGGTTATCCGGGATTTGCGATACTTGCAGGAGTATGCGAAATGGTCGCACGTTCAATAGCCGGTTTCGTGCTCGTTCCGATATTCGGATATACATTTGTCGTACTCGCAAGTCCGCTTGCATGGGTGTGTGCAGATATGTTTTTAATCCCCGCATACAGGCACGTAATGAAAAAAAGCAAGGCGGCGGCTTAATTGCATTTTTTTATCTAAAAAAGCCGTGCAGCAGCTTAATTGCAATTTTTAATTTAAAACAAGTTATAACTTAATCAAAAAGAGAGGTTATTTTTCAAATCTAACCTCTCTTTTTTAGTATATATTTTTATCTTTCAAAAAAATATTGCTTATATATTTTTAAGCCTTTTTCGCATTTGGATAAATCTTTTTCATTTTTGCATCATCGTAATGCTCGTCCATCCATTTCTGCCATGCTTTTAAATCATTTTCGTCACTTTTTTTATTGCCGTTTTCAATCTCAAGCGACTGTGATGCCTTATTTTCCCTGCTTCGCTCATCATATCTCACAAGAGCCATGCACGAAACACCTATATTGCATACCATAAATACAAGCAGACTCCATGTGAGCACTTTTCCTGATACCACAGGTATTTTTTCTATAAGCATTTCAATTTTCGGGAACATCTTTTTAAACCACACTACTGCCGCTATTCCCCAGAAAAAACAGTATAAAAGATTTATCCTGCCGCCGAGATTAAACGGTATTCCGCTGTAGTCCCAAAAGACTTTTCCAAAAACAAGCTCCGTGAAAACGCTGCAAAGATATTCATACGCACCGCCTAGAAGCGTTCCCGTCAAAAATAAAAAGCTCTCGCTCCTGTCCTTGTATTTGTATAAAAACAATGTGACAAGAGCAAGGGCAAGTCCCCAGACAATGCTGAACGGTCCCCACACGACACTGCTGCGGCTCATCCACACACCTGCCGTGATACGGCAGAATACCGTTTCCGTTATGTCTCCGAGAAATGCTCCTATTATAAACAATAGCACTATCTTGTAAAAACAGCATCCGCTCGCAAATATACCGCCGGCATCCTTTTTAACACTCTCCGTTTTCACGGCTTTAGGATAAGCCTTTCTTATCCTTCGCTCTATTACATCATTTATCTTTCTTCTGAGTCTCGCACTTACCTTGTCGATGCCTGCATCTGCCGCCGCCCATCTCTCAACATTTCTGCTCTTACCGCTAAGCAGCATAACAGAAGCAAAAACATCAATAAACAATACCACCATCAGGGCAAGAAGCAATATCCTCATAAGAATATACGGCAGTATTTTCAGTAGAAATATTATAAATCTGTTTCCAAACCTGACCGCCACATATCCGAGCACGCCCCAGAAAACTGAAGCTGAGAAACATATATAGCCGTCAAGGTTTCTCTTTCTCTTTGAATAATCCCACCATCTCTCATGAAATATCTTCTCGATAAGATGACCGCTTATCCACTCGGCAACTGTCGCATATACAGCAGCAAAAACAAAAAGCCATACACCTTTAAGTTCCTGAAGACCTATCGACATAAGAACAGCAGTAATTCCATAAATCACACAGAAAGGACCGTTCACAAGTCCTCTGTTTGAAAACTTACGCTGTTTTAATGTTGTGGCAGCAGTTTCTAATACCCATCCCAAAAATGAATAAACAAAGAACAGCCACAACAGTTCATATCCTGTAAAATGTTTCATTCGTTATATCTCCTATGTAATGCCTTTTTTACAATAAAAGCATCAGAGTTCCGGCTACGATAAGCACAAGACCTCCGCCTGACTTTAATGACAGCTTTTCGTGGAATACAATATATGAAAATGCGATAGTCACCAAAATACTGAGTTTGTCAATAGGCACGACTATACTTGCAGGTCCCGTCTGAAGTGCACGGTAATAGCAAAGCCATGAACCGCCTGTCGCTATCCCCGACAATCCCAGAAAACACCAGCTTTTTTTTCTATATCTTTTATCGTGTTCTGTTTTTTTGTTACGAACACGACTATCCATGCCATCAAAAGAACGACTATCGTTCGTATTGCCGTACCGAGATTTGAATTTATGTCCTGAATACCTATCTTTCCTAAAATCGAGGTAAGACTGGCAAACACGGCTGAACCCGCCGCATATAGCAGCCACCTGCCGTCACTTTTCTTTGCCGTTCCTGCGGTCTCCTTTTTCTGTATCATCATATAAGTTCCGACACCGATAAGCACCATTGCGATAAATTTTATGAGAGTTATCTCCTCCCGCAAAAATATAAACGCAAGCAGCATCGTAAGAACCGTGCTTGATTTGTCGATGGGAGTTACCTTATTTACATCTCCTATCTGTAATGCCCTGAAATAGCAAAGCCATGATGCCCCCGTCGCTATTCCTGACAGCACAAGAAATATAAGCACCTTTCCCGATACACTTCCGATTTCATTTTGTGCACCGACAACAAATACCATTATCCACGAAAATATGAGAACAACTATCGTCCTCAATGCCGTCGCAACATTAGAGTCTGTATTTTTAATTCCACATTTTGCAAGTATCGCCGTAAGTCCCGCAAAGATTGCTGAACCAAATGCAAAAGCAAGCCACATATTTATTCCTTCTTTCGTAATCAAAATCGCTTAAATTTATATTGGAATAATTTAAATTCAAGTGTAATTCTGTAATTATACACTTAGCAGTCAAAAGCACATCAAGCGGATATTCACAATCCGCTCTGCTGCTTTAGTGTTAAAAGTCTCCGCCGCCACCGCCGTGTTCACTTCCACTGCTGCTTACATGAGTTGTACTTCCACCGGCAGAGTTGTCATTGTCCTTTGGCTTCTCCGTCTTTGTAACTGTTGAATACATGAAAATGTCTTTTTCACTCGTAAGTTTAAATGAGCCTTTTTTTATGTACTCCGTAGCTGTTCCTTTTGGTTTTGCCGTATTCATCCTTAGTCTCATGATGCCGACACTTATAAGTGCGATAACAAATGCCATGACAAGTGCTATGACTTCAAGTATGACATAGTCTATCTCCTCATTGTAAGGATTGTCGGTATCGTATGGTGTTCCGTCTTTATATGCCTTGACAAAATCTTTTGTTATATTTAAAAATTCATCACAGGCATTAAAATAATCACCGTCTGACAGATAAGGTTTTATCTCCTCCTTTATCCTGCCAATGCCATAATCCGTAAACGCCTTTATCCCTGCACCTTTAGTTGATATGCGATATTTTCTGACACCCTTGCTCACAAGGAAAAGCACACCGCTTTTTTCACTGTCAAGACCATAATCATTATTGTCATAATAATCATCTGCATAGTCCTGTGCACTTTTTCCGTCAAGTGACTTGACCGTCAATATGACAACATCAAATTTATCTTTCTGTATATTTTTTATCTTTTTGTCAAGTTTTTTCTCATCAGATGCCTTTATAAGTCCTGCATCATCTATAACACTTTTCTTTTCTGCCGCACTGCTCACCGAAAAAACAAGCAACACTGACATAATGCCAACAGACATTACAAGAAGCATAAACTTTCTTAATATGTCAGCTTTAAAACCTGAATACCCCGATGCTTTAACGGCAGTTTTTATGTTCAATTTATTTTCCATCATTCAATCCTCCTATATCC
>JBNMLR010000270.1:0-4069 GCA_050874945.1 Butyribacter sp.
ATTCTCAATCTTTTCGTTGTATGCTTTAGAATATTTTTTATTGTACTTTTTATAATCATCTTTTGAGTCAAAGACATATTTAAACTTGAAATTTTCTTTTTCCATAAGAGCTATTGCGGCACAGTGAATAGCATAGCTTGTGACATAACTCTCATTGTTTCCGCCTTCTTTTGACAACTGTTTTATATTTAATTTCTTTTTCAATGCTGTCTTGTATTCTTTAGGTGTTATGACGCCCTCTTTGCACATAATCCTTAAGACACTGTTTCTCTTTTTCAACGCTGCCTTTGGATGCAGGACCGGATTGTATGAGGACAGACTGTTTGACAACCCTATAAGCATGGCTGCCTCATGTGGCTCTAAATCTGCACACTTCTTTCCAAAATAATATTTACTTGCAGCTCCGACACCATAACATTTGTTTCCATAGTAGTTACTGTTACAATAAAACTCCATGATCTGAGCTTTTGTAAATTTACTCTCTATCGTCGGTGCAAGAAGAATCTCAGCAATTTTTCTTGTATAACTCTTATTCTGCGTAAGCAGATTATTCTTTATAACCTGCTGTGTAATCGTACTTCCACCCTGTGTTATCTCCATGTTGTGTCTCAAAAGCGAAACCCCCGCTCTCATCGTGGCAACAAGGTCAACACCCCCGTGTGTCTTAAATCTCTTGTCCTCCACGGCAATATAACCCTCATAAATATATGGCGACACATCATTTATCTTGACATATTTATAACTTCCGGCATTTACCGAACCGACTTTCTTGCCCTTTGAGTCATATACCACCGTGTCTTCTTTCATTACAAAATCATCTTCACTAAGATGAACAAGTTTGTCAAATACTTCTTCCCTTGCCTCTATAAACATAGGAAGCACCTTGACATATACGCATAAACCTACTATTCCGCCTATCACCATGACAGATGCCAGAATCCCCATAGCAGTTCCAATTATATTGGAAATAACTCCTGCATAACTGCCGATTACTCCCGCTATGATACGGAATACATCTTTCGCGTTTTTTACATATTTGCGTAAAGTGTTCATAACTTTCCTCCAATAAAAAATCAAATATGGTTTGTTTTTCATCAAAACAGACCATCTTATATCAAATGCCACGGATTGCAACGTTGCTATCCGCTTTTGACCCTTGCATCATATAATACTATTTTTTGAGATATGTGTAAAGTTTTATTAGATTATGTTGACATGATTTTTTTGCTGAATTAAAATAAAAGAAGCTCTATATGAGAGTTTTTTGTTACTCACCTCACCAAAGGTATGAACAGTAACTTTTTCTCGTAAGGCAAAAAAACAACGAAAGGTTAGATCATGACTGAACAACTCTCTTTTAATAATTTTGGATTTATCGGATTTGGACTTATAGGCGGCTCCATAGCCCACGCATTAAAAGAAATCTATCCGTCTTCCAATATTATTGCATATAATTACTATAAAACCAAACCGCACAAAAAACTTGAAGCAGCAAAACTGGATGGTATCGTTGATAATATCAGCACATCCCTGAGTGATTTTTCAGATTGTGATGTTATATTTCTTTGTGCACCGGTTCTCACTAATATTTCTTATCTAAACGAACTCTCACCGTACATATCAGAAAAATGTTTACTTACTGACGTTGGAAGTGTAAAAGGAAATATCCATAAAGCCGTAGCAGAACTTGGACTTAACAAAAATTTTGTCGGAGGTCATCCTATGACCGGCTCTGAAAAAACCGGATACGCAAACTCAGACTCATCATATCTTAAAGATGCCTACTATATTCTCACACCGACTGAGGAAGTCCCGGCTGAATATACTTTATGGCTTAAAAACTTCATAATCAGTGCCGGCTCACACTGTGAGATAATGGACTATAAGACTCATGACAATGTAACTGCTGCCATAAGCCACTGCCCTCATATCATATCGGCTTCTCTTATAAATACCGTAGCAGGACTTGATGATGACGGAAAATACGGCAGACTTGCCGCCGGCGGACTTAAGGACATAACACGCATTTCTTCTTCTTCACCTGAAATGTGGCAGAATATATGTCTTTCAAATCCTGATGCAATAATTTCATTTCTTGACAGATACATCACCACTCTTTCTGATGCAAAAGAGGCAGTTAGAAACGGTGATGCCGACAAACTGATGCAATTTTTTGAAAGTGCAAAAAAATATCGTGATGAACTTTAATAATTGGAGGTAACAATGAATATATTAGAAGGATTGAACCCCGAACAGGAAAAAGCTGTTAAACATTTTAAGGGCCCTCTCCTGATACTTGCAGGTGCAGGCTCCGGTAAGACAAGGGTTCTTACACACAGGATAGCCTTTTTGATAAATGAATACAGAGTAAAACCGTGGAACATTTTAGCACTCACATTTACAAACAAGGCTGCTGGAGAAATGCGTGAGCGTGTGCAGTCACTCCTTGCCGAGCAGGCTGACGATATATGGGTCAGCACTTTTCACTCAACCTGCGTCAGGATATTGAGAAGAAATATCGAAGCACTCGGCTACTCACGGAGTTTTACGATATATGACGGTGACGACCAGAAAACACTTATGCGTGAGATAATCAAATATCTTAACCTCGACCCGAAAAAATATAAAGAAAGAACTTTTATGAACGCTATCTCCTCTGCAAAAGACGAGCTTGTCTCACCTGAGGAATACGAAAAAATGGCGATGGGCGACCACCAGAAAGAACTCTATGCAAGAGCATACAGAGAATATGAAAGACGGCTTCACGATGCAAATGCACTCGATTTTGATGACCTTATCTGTAAAACAGTACAGCTTTTTAAGGAAAACCCGGATATACTTGAATATTACCAGAACAGATTTAAGTACATAATGGTTGACGAGTATCAGGACACAAACACTGCACAGTTTAAACTTATACATCTTCTTGCGAGCACAAAAGGTGATAACGGCGAGACATTGCACAACCTGTGCGTTGTAGGTGACGATGACCAGTCCATCTACAAATTCCGTGGTGCAAACATCAAAAACATACTGAATTTTGAAAACTCCTATCCTGAAACGGATGTCATAAAGCTTGAGGAAAATTACCGTTCGACCCAGAATATTCTTGATGCGGCAAATGCCGTTATAAAAAACAATCAGGTCAGAAAAGATAAGGCTCTCTGGACACAGCATGAAAAAGGTGACCTTATCTATCTCTCACAGTTTGACTCAGATTATGACGAGGCATCTTCCATCGCTGCTGCCATTGCGGCAGTCACAAGAAGCGGTCAGGCTGATTATAAGGATTTTGCCATTCTTTACAGAACAAATGCCCAGTCACGTATCTTCGAGGAAAAACTTGTCACAAACAATATTCCTTACAGGATAGTCGGAGCAGTAAACTTCTATCAGCGTAAAGAGATAAAAGATATGCTCGCCTACCTGCGCACGATAGAAAACGGTCTTGATGACATATCGGTAAAGCGAATAATCAATGTTCCAAAAAGAGGTATAGGACTTACAACGATAGACCGAATAACCTCTTATGCCATAGAACATGAGACAAGTTTTTACGGAGCATTGCAAAACTGTGATTACATTGACGGTGTCAAACGAAGTGCCGGAAAGATAAATTCCTTTGTAAACCTTATAGAGTCGTTTAAGAGACATTTAGAGATGGACGGCTACGGTCTTGATGACCTCATAAAAGAAATAATTGACGAGACAGGTTATGTGAAACTTCTTGAGGAAGAAGATACCGAAGAAGCAAGAGGCCGTATAGAAAATATCGAGGAACTTGTCAATAAGATAGCGTCCTACATTGAAAGCTGTGACGAGGAAGAACCGTCACTCAGCGGTTTCCTTGAGGAGATAGCTCTTGTAGCAGATATTGACAATGTGGATGAGAGCAACGATCTTGTTCTTCTTATGACACTTCACAGTGCAAAAGGTCTTGAATTTCCGTATGTCTACCTTGTCGGCATGGAAGACGGCATTTTTCCGGGATATATGGCAGTAACAGGCGACGACCCTGAGGAGATGGAGGAGGAAAGGCGACTCTGCTATGTAGGCATAACACGTGCAC
>JBNMLR010000271.1:0-4065 GCA_050874945.1 Butyribacter sp.
ATCATTGGTGCAAAACAATACTGTTGGGGATTTTGGCAGTTACTATGATATTAGGAAACTCAGAAAAAACATTAGCTTGTGACAATCTTGAATGTGAACGAAGTTCAGAAATTGTTACATTAGCTTCGGTCATGGAAAAAACTAGCGGTCATTTAAGCATATCAAAAGGAAATGCTGAGATGAAATTGAATTATATAGCTGAGACTAAAATGGACTCAATAGTAGTTTCAGTCAGGTTGCAAAAGTATAGTTCCGGAACATGGAAGAGATTAAAAATCTGGGATGATGTTAAGTCTTCAGGAAGAATAATTACAGTAACAAAGAACTATAAAGTGACATCCGGTGGTAAGTATAGAGCTAAGTTTGTAGTTACTACAAAAAATGGTAATAGCCAGAAGACAGAAACATTCTTTTCTAATGTAGTTAATTATTAGGTGAGAAACTATGTTTAAGGGAAAATTATTAAAAGTGATGAGGATTATATGTACAATTTAAAGAAAAAGAAAGAGAGTAAGAGACTATGAGAAAAGAGATTAAAAAACTTATAGCAGCAACGATGAGCTTAGCTATGCTTGTTGGTGCAGGAAATGTTGCCACTAGTTCAGCAAGGGGAAAAAGTCTTGGCAAAAGTTTGTTTTCTTTTGATATAAGACATAATTATTTGAGTAATTCTTCTGGCAGTACAAAGAAAAGAGAAACAAAAGATATGGAAAATGCATGGGGTGTTCAATTAAATACATCAAAGGAAAGCTCTGACAATAGGTCGGTGACAGTATTCTATTTAAAAGTAAAAACATCTGACGGCAAATATAGAATGGGTTCAGACAAGCACAAAGTTCATGCACGTTGGGGAATGAGATATTATACTGCTTATGACAATACAGGTGGAAAGAATGTTACTCTTTTCGGACAAGATAATGTTGATGGGACTACAGATAAATACCATATTACAGGATATTGGAGTCCACAGACGGGAAAAGATCCTGAACATGATATGGATTAATATTGTCTGTATTTATAAATAACATAGGTCAGGTACAATTGTACCTGACTTAATAGTTGTTATAAGAGGAAGAGTTTATGAATAAAAAAATAATAAATTCGGTTTTAAAAATATTTGTTGGAATAGTATCGTGTCTTGTGATTGCTTTTGTTGTCATGAATGAATTTGGGATAATTGATGAGATAAAAAGTATGCAGCGTATGAATAAGGTTGATAAAAATAATGGGACATGGAAAAGTGAAAAGATAGGAAAAGATAAAGCATATATGGAAATCTGTGACGGAGAGGCAGGAAAAGAGCCGGATTTGGCAGGTGTGAACATTAGGTCTGAAAAATATCAGGAGTCATCCAATATTGATGTGTATGTAAGATTGAAACAGGATATGCAGGATGTTACATATGAGAAAATAGAAATATCTGAACCTGATGAAAACAATATTCATTCTGATAATTCGTATTATTATTGTTTTGTTCCTAAAGACTGTGATTATATAACGGTGGGAAAGAAAAGGATAAATATACAGGATGGAAGTATAGACACCGTTAAGCATGGTACTGTTAAGTTTAGAATGGCAATGTTTTCGGGTGGAAAGTACCGTTCGGATTATGATGTGAGAGACGCGAAAAAAATAAGATTTTATACAAAATCAGGGAAAATATATCAATACTCAGTTTATGAAGGAGAAGGAAAATGGTTATAGCAGAATTATATAAAGTTTTTAAATCGTGGAAATCACGGATTGTTATTATTTTGGCAGCTTTATTAGGAATTTTACACACTCTTGACTCAATATTTTATACAGGAACAGATGAAAAGAGTTTAAATCCTTATCATCCTGCGTTTGCTTCATTTTTAAATGGAATATCGGCGAACGGAAAATACAGAACTTATTTTTTGTGGATAATGCCTATATTTTTAATCTTTGCATATTGTGACAGATATGTTTCAGAAAAAAAGAAAAATATGGATATAATTTATTGTACCAAGATACAGAAAAAACAATATTTTATTTCAAAACTGGCAACGGCTGGAATTGTTGCAGTGATTATCAATTTAGTTCCAAATATTATAAGTATTATAATGACAAGCATTTTTCTTCATGGAAAAAATGGATTTATGGATGTAGAAAAATGGTCTTTAAAAGATGTGGGAACTTTTAATTACAGGTGCATACATCATGCGTATGCAGCATATGCAGTATTTCTTTTGTCAAATGTAATAGTCATGGCACTTTTAGCCGTAATATGCCAGAGTATAATTTTTATTATTGAAGATGCAAAACTTGCAATGCTTGTTGTGACAGCAATATGGATGGGGATTTATTTTGGAAATAATTACTTTTTTATAGGATTTATTTTGCAGCCGTTCATTGATGAAAGTAACCTTACATCATTTGTTGTGCACTGGCTGAGATATATACCATTAGTAATATTGTGTGTCTTACCTGCTTATTTCAAGGTGGTGAAAAAAAGTGAAAGGTTATAAGAAAAATTCTAAAAAATGGTGCATGGTCTGTATTATGGTTCTGGTTACATTTAGTATATTGTGGGTTGGAATGAATTTATCAATGATTTTTGGAAGATTTGAAATAAGTGTTGACAACATTATAGATGTAATAGATGAAAAATATAATAATTGCATAAAAATGGCAGGAATGATAATTTCCGTTATATATTCGGTGTCATTTGGGTATATTTTTGTCATGGATAAAAACTATGTAATGCTTAGATATGGAAGAAACAGATACGGAAAGAAAGAAACAAAAAAAGTCTGCATATTTTCTATACTTTTTGCGGCTATATATATTTGTACTGATGTGGTGCTTATGAGTATTTTTGTGAGACATTCAGTTTTGACAGATACTTCCTATTATTTATATATTTTTTTAAGGTTTATAATGATGGTATTTTATTTATCTATGATAGGAATGACTTTATTATTTTTGCGAAATGTTATGAAGTTTTTGGACATATATTTTATCATCGGAGGAATGATATATGTATTTTTAACATTGCTTTATTATATTATTGGAACAGTCAATATACCTGTAATGTGTATGGCATTTGCAGATGAATGGTTTGCCGGGCATAAATTTGATGGGCTTAGTTACATTATAAATATTGCAAAGATGTTTTTGACTTCGCTTATTTTAATGTATCTCGGACAGATTGCATTTATGAAAAGGGACATTATGGGAAATGAAGAAGTTTAGGACAACAATAATCTTATCAGTAATTCTTATTTGCTTTTCAGGTTTTATGCTTGGAAAGTGCAGCGAAAGTATGTATTGTGGTGCAGAGTTTGAGAGCAGTATTTATACATACATATTAAATGCTTTGATTTTTATATGTTTTGTGCTTGTTGAAAAAAATACACCACTCTCATATTTTGCAGAAAATAATCTTGCGAAGCTGGTGCGTATTCATTCCAGACGGAAAGCATTGTTTTATGATATAGTCAGGATATTTATAACGGTAGTGATTTTGGAGATGTTTGAGACTGTATCAATCTTGGCGGGTTCGGTTTTCTATGACAGAAAAATAATATACAAAAGTTTAGTGGTATATTTTGTGCTGAATTACATAATAAAGCTCTTTTTGATATTGATACAGTATATGCTTGAGATAAGTGTAGCATACAATTTTTCATTTCTTATTGTATATGCGATTTTTATATGTGGCTTGTATTCAGGGGGAGATATTTATGAGCGTATGCTTAGTGTAAGTGATATGTCAGAACAGAAGACATATGAAAGGATAAACCGGTTTAATCTTGCTAATTATACGAGTCTGTCACGAATAAAGGATATGTCCGGGAATGTATTATGGACGACTATGTGTGTGTTAGCGATGATAATAGTTGTTATAGGAGTGTTGTGTGTATATATAAAAAAGGCGGATTTGCTTAAAAATGATTAGGTGGTTGCAAAACTAATTATATGTTGTGTTATTTATAATGCTATAACAAATAATATCGCAGGCACGCTTTCACTGCCTGTCACGCGTAACAGTACTAAAAGTCAGCAAAATACGCTGACAAAGTGCTGACGGTGACAGAGTAC
>JBNMLR010000272.1:0-4043 GCA_050874945.1 Butyribacter sp.
GCAGCGTGCTCTGCTTCTTCGTAAGCTGCTTTCTCCCAGTAAAGTCCGATTTCAGGATAACCCTCACGATGAGCAACTCTTGCCATAGCAAGGTACATACCTACTTCTGAACATTCGCCGTTGAAATTATCTCTGAGTCCCTGAAGAACTTCCTCATCTACGCCCTGTGCTACACCTACAACGTGCTCGGCAGCCCATGTAAGCTCGCCATCTTCCTGTTTGTTAAACTTGTCTGCCGGAACTCCACACTGTGGACATTTCTCTGGAGCAGCATCTCCTTCATAAACATAACCGCATACTGAACATACCCATTTTGCCATAATAATAATCTCCTTTTCTTAAAATTGTATTGTTTGATTTTTGTTAAAATAAATTGTTTTTTAGTTGGTCAATTACTAATAAGTGAATTACTAAATAGTAATTATTACTGTTTATGTGTTGTATATTATCATTTATTATTTACTTTGTCAACAGAAAAAATACAATTTTTTTAAAAATGATGGAAAAATGCTGTTTAAGGGTGAAAGTGCAATAAAAGTGTAGTTGTTATAGAGTGATAAGTTTATGGGAAAATCGTTGAAATATTGTAAAATATGAGAATAGACCGTGAAAACAGTATAATGTTACAAATGTTGTAAGTTTACTATAAAATATTATTATCAATGATGTGAAAAAATAGATTTTGTATCTTATGGAGAGAAAAAGACCAGTGGCATTTCGGGTAGGTTAGATATGACTAATAACGATAATGACTACTGATAATAATGAAATATATGTTATTTTGCAAAAAAAATCGTATTCTATTATAATTACCATATAGTGGCATGGCGGTTTTAAAGTCAATCAGTGTCGCGGATTGCATGATTGTTGTGCAGTCTTTGTAAATGCACAAACCGTTTTAATTTTTTGCCGGTGTTTGACAGGAGACGGGTCAGAAATCTATGAAAAAGGATAAAGAATAAAATGAAAAAGTATCAGATGATAAAATTTTACATATCAAGAATTTATAAAAACATATACAGATTTATAAGATGGGGGATTTTTTCGGCAATAGTAGGAATTGTTGTCGGTTCGTTCAGCACATTGTTTGCTTATTGCCTGAGGGTGGTGACGGAGATAAGAACCGAACATCCGCAGATAATTTTTGCACTTCCGCTCGGAGGTATTGTTATAGTCGCACTTTACGGAATTTTTAAATATAAAAATGATAAGGGGACAAACCTTGTCTTATCGACGATTCATGCGGAGACAGAAATACCTTTCAGAATGGCACCGCTCATTTTTATATCTACACTTATCACACATTTTTTCGGAGGTTCGGCTGGCAGAGAGGGAGCAGCTTTGCAGCTTGGAGGAAGTATCGGAAACCAGCTTGGAAGATTGTTCAGGTTTGATGAAAAGGATAGACGAATTGTTGTAATGTGCGGAATGAGTGCTGCATTTTCGGCGATATTTGGGACACCGATAGCGGCATCAATATTTTCAATGGAGGTTGTGAGTGTCGGCGTAATGTATTATGCGGCTCTTGTTCCATGTGTATTTGCGGCACTTATCGCATCAAAATTTGCAACGCACATGGGTATAGGTCCAAATGCGTTTAATATAGCGCATATACCGGGATTTCATATAGTACCGAGCATAAAGATAATCATTCTTGCAATGTGCTGTGCGGCACTGAGCGTGATTTTCTGTATGGTGCTTCACGGACTCGGTGACATATACAGGGAAAAAATCAAAAATCCTTATATAAGGATAGTTTTTTCAAGTGTTATCATAATAATACTCACCGTTATACTTCATACGGACGATTATATGGGGGCGGGCGTACCCGTGATAGTGAGGGCGATACATGGAAATGTAAATCCGATGGCTTTTATATGGAAGATAATCTTTACGGCACTTACGCTTGAAGCAGGATTTAAGGGTGGTGAGATAGTACCGTCATTTTTCATAGGGGCGACTTTCGGATGCCTTTTCGGACAGCTTTTCGGAATTTCTCCGTCGCTATGTGCGTCAGTCGGCATGATGGCTGTTTTCTGTGGAGTGACAAACTGTCCGATAACTTCAATGCTCATAGCATTTGAGCTTTTCGGTTATGAAGCCGTTCCATTCTTTTTGATTGCGATAAGCGTAAGTTATCTTATGTCGGGATATTACGGATTGTATCACGACCAGACTATCGTTTATTCTAAATATAAGGCAGAATATATAAACAGAAAGGCGAGGGAATGATAAAAAAAAGAGCGTAAGGTCATCAAATAATTTTTTTTAAATAATAGCGTACAGTCATCAAAAATTTTTTGACATTAGGAAATTTTATGGTAAAAAGTAACAATTTTGGGATTAAATATGTAAATTTTGATTTTTGGGATGAATACGGAGAAAAAGTGTGATATACTTATTTTAATAGGAAGAAAATTAAACACTAAAGGATGAAAAACATATTATTATGGGAAATGAAAAGAGAAACTTTACGGAAAAATTGAAGATTGGCAAATATAGGGAAAAAAAGTATTCATATATTATTCAGGGCGTTATTATTTGTATATCATTGATAGCTGACATATATTTCTTTAATTCTAAAGCGGCAGTATTTACACCATTGTTTATTATTGTGATGTCGGTATTGTGCTGTTTTTCTTTAAAATGTGAGTTCATAATAAATACCGGAGTCTGGCTGTTATTTTTGGTGCTGGAATACTTATTTAAGCAGGGAGTTTATTTAAAGCATGACTGTATTGAGATGACGGCGGCATACTTATTGTCGATTTTAGTGACCTGCATTGTGACTGATATGGCAGTGCAGACCTCGCAGGCATTTGACGAGGAGCAAAAAAGTACAAGAAAACAGAAACAGATAAATGCACATCTTATTGCAGAAAATGATGCGGCTAAAAATGCAGTACAGGTTGCAGAAGCGGAGAACAGGTCAAAAAGTGATTTCCTTGCAAATATGTCACATGATATTCGTACTCCGTTGAATGCCATTATCGGGATTACGACACTTATTGAGCATGAAGCGGAGTCGCCGGAAAAGGTGCGTGAATATACAAAGAAAATCGTGTCATCGGGCAAACATCTTTTGGGAATAATAAATGAAGTGCTTGATATGAGTAAGATTGAGAGCGGAAAAACGGTTTTATATAATGCGGAGTTTTCTGTTAAGGATATTATCGAACAGCTTGACATAATGTTCCGTCCGCAGATTGATGACAAAAATCAGAGACTTATTATGTCTTTGGAGAACATTGAGCATGACCTGTTAGTCGGGGACGGTGTAAGACTGTTGCAGATTATGAACAATATAATATCAAATTCCATCAAGTACACTCAGTCAGGCGGTACGATAGAAGTGAGCATTGCGGAGCTTGCCTGCTCTGATGCTGAACGGGCGAAACTGTGTTTTAAAGTAAAAGACAACGGCATGGGAATGAGTCCAGAATTTGTTGAAAAGATTTTTGATACATTCAGCAGAGAAAAGACTGACGATACAAATTCTATTCAGGGTACGGGACTTGGCATGGCAATAACCAAAAATCTTGTTGATATTATGGGCGGAACGATTGAAGTTCAGAGTGAAAAAGGAAAGGGAAGCTGTTTTGAGGTAAATCTTGAATTTGACATTTATGATACACAACAGGATGAGTTTGATGTATCTGAAAATGATAAGGCTGGCAATTTTGAGATTGCCGGAATGAAATTTCTCTGTGCTGAGGACAATGAACTAAATGCGGAGATTTTGAGTGAACTGTTAAAAATGGAGGGAGCTTATTGCAAGATTTGTCATGACGGAGAGGAAATAGTCAGCGAATTTGAAAAGTCAAAAGAGGGTGAGTATGATATTATCCTTATGGATGTTCAGATGCCTAAGATGAACGGATATGAAGCGACCGGAAGAATAAGGAAAGGAAATCATCCTAATGCAAAAAGCATACCTATAATAGCAATGACAGCAAATGTTTTTTCTGAGGATATTAAAAAGTCGATAGATTCAGGAATGACAACACATTTATCGAAACCGGTAAATATGGAAACGCTGAAAA
>JBNMLR010000273.1:0-4040 GCA_050874945.1 Butyribacter sp.
ATACTGGAATTTTGATGTCTTTGTGATGTCTTTTTCAGAAAATTTTAGTCATTTCTAAGACCTCACATGCCCAAAAACCTTGATTTTTCGGGGTTTTACTCGTCGATAGACTTCATTGTCGGGAACAACAATACATCCCTGATTGCCTGCGAATCTGTAAGCAACATACAAAGTCTGTCAAGTCCGTATCCGATTCCGCCTGTTGGTGGCATTCCGAGTTCAAGTGCATATAAGAAATCTTCGTCTGTATGCTCGGCCTCATCATCTCCTGCATCTGCATTAGCATCCTGCTGTGCAAAACGCTCTCTCTGGTCTATCGGGTCATTGAGCTCTGAGTATGCATTACACATCTCCCATGTATTACAGAAAAGCTCGAAACGCTCTACTTTTGTAGGGTCTGTTGGTTTCTTCTTTGTAAGTGGAGAAATCTCTATTGGATGGTCAGTGATAAATGTAGGCTGTATAAGCTCTTTCTCACAATACTCCTCAAAGAACAGGTTGATAATATCACCTTTCTTGTGACGTTCCTCATATTCGATATGATGCTCATCTGCAAGTTTTTTGGCTGCCTCATCACTTTCAACCTTATCAAAATCAATGCCTGCATATTTTAAAATTGCCTCATTCATTGTCATTCTTGCAAATGGCTTGCCAAGATCGATTTCAACACCATTATATGAAATCTTTGTTGAACCTACAACTTTTTCTGCCAGATAACGGAACATTGATTCTGTAAGTTCCATCATTCCCTCGTAATCTGTATATGCCTGATAAAGCTCCATAAGAGTAAACTCCGGGTTATGTCTTGTATCTACACCTTCGTTACGGAATACTCGTCCAATCTCATATACTCTTTCAAGTCCGCCTACTATAAGTCTCTTTAAATATAATTCTAACGAAATACGAAGTTTTACATCCTCATTTAGCGCATTATAGTGTGTTTCAAATGGTCTTGCTGCTGCTCCACCGGCATTAGATACAAGCATAGGTGTTTCTACTTCCATGAAATCTCTTGATGCAAGGAAATTTCTGATTTCTTTCATCATAAGTGA
Organism: Butyribacter sp.; assembly: GCA_050874945.1. Lineage (GTDB taxonomy): Bacteria > Bacillota > Clostridia > Lachnospirales > Lachnospiraceae > Butyribacter. The sequence continues at coordinate 1,053 of JBNMLR010000273.1, forward strand.
TCTCTTTACAAATACATTTTTACTTTCCTCATTCATAATAAGGTCAATATATCTCTGACGATAACGTACATCTGTATCTGTAAGACCATGGAACTTCTCAGGTAAAATCTGAAGGGATTTCGATAACAATGTCAGTTCTTCCGCATGTATAGAAATCTCTCCTGTTTTTGTTCTAAATGCATAACCTTTTATGCCATAGATATCACCAATATCTGATTTTTTAAATACAGCATATGGTTCTTCTCCAATTGAATCTCTTGACACATATATCTGTATTTTTCCTTTAAGGTCCTGAATATTACAAAATGAAGCTTTTCCCATTACACGCTTAAACATCATACGGCCTGCTACCGATACCTGAATAGGAGATGCATCCATTATCGCTCTTCTTTCGTTGTAATCATCATTTATTACTTTGCGTGCTTCTGCTTCGTCCATTCCCTCTGTATCAGGCTTAACTCTTCCGGCAAGAAGTTTCTCTTCATGTGCTGTGTAAAGTTCTTTTACTTCATCCGAATGATGCGTCTGATCATACTTTGTAATCTCAAACGGATCTTTTCCTGCTTCCTGTAATGCAGCAAGTTTCTCTCTTCTTACCTTTAAAAGCTGGTTTAAGTCCTGCTGTGTCTGTGGTTTTTTCTGCTGTTCTGCCACTTTTATTACTCCTTCCGTTTTTATTTTTATCTGCTTACGCTCATTACTTCGTATTTTATCATCTCGCCGTTTGGTGTCTCTATCTCGATAACATCACCTTTTGCTGCCCCTATAAGTGCTGCTCCGACAGGTGATTCGTTTGAGATTTTGTTGTTAAGGCAGTCAACCTCTGTTGAACCTACGATCTTATACTCCATCTCATCACCAAATTCAATATCCTTAATCTTTACAGTAGCACCTACATTAACCTTGTCAGCATCACCCTCGTCATGCTCTACTACCTCAGCATTTTTAAGGATGTTGTCGATTTCTTCAATACGTGCTTCAATGTCACGCTGCTCGTCTTTTGCAGCATCATACTCAGCATTCTCCGACAAGTCTCCCTGCTCTCTTGCCTCTTTAATCTTCTGTGCTACTTCTTTTCTTTTATTTAATTTTAAGTCGTTTAACTCATCTTCCAGTGCCTTAAGACCTTCACGAGTCATAAGATTTTTCTTTTCAGCCATCTTAAATCCTCCATAAATTCATATTCATATCGCTTGATTATACTGCAAAACCGCCATTTAGTCAACCTCGGTATTTTCCCACAGTCCTTCGTTTCTGCTGCCGGTCGCAACTGCCCCGTCATCATAACTCGTTCTAAACGGTGCAGCAGGTATTCCGTTTTTGCCAAAGAGCGTTACTTCTGAGTAATTTGTCCAGCAGTATCTCGCATATTTGGGACTATCTACTTCCGATGCCGATACCACAATATCATTTCCTACAATCTCAGAATCTGCTTCATAATATTTTTTATCATCACCTGCAATCTCAAAACCTATAAGTTTCTCTCCTTTACATTCCATGCCATCATCCGCATAATCAAAATGAAGTACCATTTTTTCTCCGTCTTTTTCATACGACTTGTATATCGGTCCAAATGCACTCTTTTCATTATCATTTTTATATACATGATAAAGTGCCTGCTCGCAGAGTCTCTCTCCAACAACATCTTTCTGTACCGGATGAATATTTCCATACTCGCCCTTGTCAAGTATAACCGCAATTCCTGTATTTTTAACAGTCTTAAACACACGCATCTGAGCTTCTCTTATAAACGGCCAGTTATGATAATCAGGCTCTCCGTCATTCTTAAACATAGGTAACTGAACGAGCATAAACGGAAGTTCCTCATCTCTCCAGTCATGACGCCACTGTCTTATAAGTGTTGAAAGCATCGTATAATATGTATAAGGCATATGGTCATCTTCCTCGCCCTGATAATACAAAAATCCTCTGAGTGTATAAGGCATCACTCTCTTAAGAAGTGAATCGTAAAGTCCGTTAGGTCTTGTCTCATTTCTTGGTCCCATAGGTCCCGGATACTGATTTTCTCCAAAAAGGCTTATCGCTTCATCCCATGTAGGATTTTCGGCTGTCTCATAATAATGACCGACATTTTTATCAAACTCTGCCTGATATTTAATATAATCTTCTCTCGCTTTTATATACTCTTCCATATCCTGACCCTTAACTGCCTCGTCATATTTATCAAGATAAGGTTTTAAAAGTGTCTCCTGCTCCATAAACTCCCTGCTTGTCCAGCATGATGCAGAAGTTCCGCCCCAGTTGCAGCCGATAATGCCGACCGTCACACCAAGTTTACTTGAAAGTTCTTTTGCGAAATAGTACGCAACGGCTGACCAGTTTTTGCAATTGTCAGGTGTGCAATGCTGCCACTCACTCTTTTTTTCTGCTTCAAAAAGCTCATCCCCGACCCATGACACTTTCGGCGTATAATAATATCTCACACCGTCATCTTTTACATTTGCACAGACTTCCTGTCCGTTCCTGCTGTTCTGAAGTTCAAGTTCCATATTTGACTGACCGCCGGCAAGCCACACCTCACCTATCATAATGTCTGTATATTTTTTAGTCTGTGTTCCATCCGATACCTCAAGTTCATAAGGTCCGCCTGCTGCCATCGGCGGCAGTTCAATCTCCCATCTACCGTCCTTTACATCTGAACTTACTTTTTTTCCATCTATTACTGCCGTAACATTTTTCCCGTCACTTTCTCCCCAAAGTAATATATTTTTTTCTCTCTGAAATACCATATGGTCGCTAAAAACAGCCGGTAAACTTAACATGATTTATCCTCCTGATTTATTATCATTTTTTAGAATTATTATATCATAAATTTGTGCAAGCTCTTTGCACATAATGGAGTTTCGTTAGAAACTCTTAATATGAACATTTTTGTGTTCATTATATCATAAATTCGCAAGATAAGAGAACTTGTTCTCTTATACCGAATTTATGAACGACAAAATCTTATAGCACGAAGTGCGACAG
>JBNMLR010000274.1:0-4026 GCA_050874945.1 Butyribacter sp.
ACTTTATAAGTCTAAATCTGAATCTAAAAAGCCAATATCCAACATTATGCTTGACTGTTTGCTCGATTTTGACTCTTTACGATTTTGACTCTTTATTACAAATCGTTATCAAAAATTGATTTCCGTGATCGTAAGACGAGATATTGACATTCTTTGATTTCTGTGCTATAATACAATTGAGTTTATAGTGCTTTGGTTTGCCAAAATCTGTAAAACGCTATTTTATTTAAGGAAAGGAGACCAGCTATGAAAAGTCAATAGCAAAAAGGAAGAATTAACAAATAATTCAAAAAGACAAAAGCGGATTCTATGATTGATTCGAGTTCTTTTAACTGGCTTTCAATTAACTCGATCTGAGCAATGGTTTGGGTTATTTGAATAGATATGTAAGTGTTTTTCACACCAACGGATGACATTGCAAGACTTTTGAGGAACTGAGCGTCCTGCTTTCCGAAACGACCTCTGGAGGCTTTGAAAAGAATGGTACTTAGTTTAGTTAAGTGTAAAGCGGCAATATCGTCCGGCGAAGAATACGCTTTAAGAAGCTCATAACAGGATTTGATGTGCAATCCCGATTTGAAGAAAGACTGAAGTTCGGGAAAGATAACATCAACGTACGAAGTGAGCTGAATTTTAAGACGTGCTTTGGACTTCTTCAGATTCTGACGAAATCGACAAAGAGATTTTAAAGTCTTGATGTCATTTTCTGAATAACGTCTGAAAGAGTTTACCATCAATGTTTTGCAGATAAGCAAAGAATCGACCTTATCGGTTTTAGTCTTGCGAATGCCTGTTTTACGCATAGCAGCGGCTTGAACAGGATTGATAACAGCAAGGTCAAATCCGCAGCCGTGCAGAAAGAAGATAACATTTTCCGCATAGTATGCAGTTGATTCAAGACCGATGAGCAAATTGGATTTCTCAAGAGTATCGAGCTTGGATTTTAGAAGCTTAAAGCCTTCGTGATTGTTTGTAAAGGAAAAAGGCTCTATGATGATAACACCGTCCGAATCAACAGCGGCAGCAACATGAGTTTCCTTTGCAATATCAATTCCAACATAAATCATAGGTTTTACCGTCCTTGTAAAATATTTGGTACTGTTTTTCGTGCCACTAAGTTTTATTCCCGTAAACTTGCGTGAAATTAAAGTTCTTGACTTATCTAGCTATAAACATTGTAAATAAAACTGTGGCTTTACACTCCTTTAAGTAGTCGAGCTACAGAAAAACATTAAAAGTCCACAGCACCTGTTTTATTATACCATAAATTTGGAAAGGAGAGTATGATTTAGGTCTTACTATATCATACAAGGAAAATATGAATATTAAAAAGATTGCTGCAGGGGCGGCAAGTGTTATGATAGCAGTGAGCAGTTTTGCGTCTACAGTTTTTATTGGCAGTGCAAATCATGCTTTGGCATATGAAGAAAAAATATGTAGCGGGATATCATCTGACAGTTATGCTGCGTCTGGATATGGTAAAATAGATTCAAAGTCTGAGGGTAAAGAAAAATATGATATTTCTTTTAACAGCTCAGGAAGAACATTTACTGATTCAGAAATTTATAAAACTGTTGATATTTATTTTTTGAATGATGGTGGAAAAGAATATCTTACGATACCTTCCGACCTTTTGCAGGAATATCAGATGGATATAACAGGCAGTGATGTTTTGTATGGCGTTTATGAAAGTGATTCTGACTATATCACTGTTGACAAAAGCGGACTTGTAAAACCAAAGTCAATGCAGACGATCAATATTTTCGGTGGAACAATCACAGATGATTATAAGCCTGGAACATATTATGCGTATGCGAGAACTAACGGAAAAAATTACATTTACAGAATAAATCTTGTTGAATACACAACGTATTATGCGACACAGAAAGCAAAAGATTATGTGGATAAGTATATAACAAGTGATATGTCAACATACGATAAAATTGAAACGATTTGTCAGTTTGTTGCAAGTTATGATTATTCGGCAAATTATTCAAGTATGGTGGGAATGATAGTTTCAGGAGAAGGCGGAGATTGTTGGGCAAGCACTGATACAGTGAATCAGATGTGTGAAATGGCAGGACTTAAAGCCAGAGTAAGATACGGTGCTGACGATCCGGGTGCCGGTTCAGGACATCTTAACAGCATTATAATTGATGATGAAAATAATATATATATTGTTGAGGCAGGATATGTTGGTTCAGCACCAAGAAGTTACGATATAGAACTCCAAAGTTCTTCATTTGCTTATAAAAAACTTTCAGATGGGACGATTGAAATAACAGAATATCTTGGAATTAATCCTGATATTGTTGTTCCTGAAACAATTGACGGATACACAGTTACATCAATTGGAAACACGGCTTTTTACAACAGCAACAGATATATGGATGATGAGATAACTTCTGTTAAACTTCCTGATACTTTAACTGCTGTAAAGGATTGTGCATTTTATGGTTGTGATAAGTTGACTTCACTCTATTTGCCTAAAAATTTGTCTTTGGTCGAAAAAAGTGCTTTTGGTGGCTGCGACAACCTCAATATCACAATTGATCCACAGAATAAGAATATTATCGCAAAAGACGGAATTTTATTTACATATGATATGAAAACACTTCTTATGGCATATAATTATAAAAAATCTGATTATACTGTTCCTGATGTAGTGCAGTATATTGAAGATCAGGCATTTTATGATTGCAGTGCTTTAAAATCAATAATATTTCCTGAAGGTCTGATCGATATAGGGTACAGGGCTTTCGATAATTGTTATCTTAGCAATTGTGATGTTGTCATTCCAAAAAGTGTTACAGGTATCGGATATGGTGCGTTATCTTCAAGCTTTAAATCAGTTACGATTCTCAATCCTAACTGTGTTATAAACAATACAAAAGAGAATAATCTTTGTGATAAGGAAGATGGAAACACAATATCAGCAAAAGTTATTTTCGGAGAAGACGTTTCAACAGCAAGAACTTATGCTGAAAAATTTAATAAAAAGTTTTACATAATAGGTCAGACACCGGATTTTTCAGATATATATGGAAGTACGCTTGGTGACTGCAATGGTGATGGTAAAATAAATTCTTCTGATGCAGTACGTATTTTACAGGCGTATGCTTCTATTCTTGTTGGAGATAGTTTTGAAACTTCGCTTGTTAGTGTGTATGATGTTAATCAGGATAATAACATTGATTCAAAAGACGCAGTTGTTGTATTGAAATATTACGCAGAGATGATTGTGGGTAATTTAAATATGTCGCTTTCTGAATATGTTTCAAAAAGATAATTTTAAAATAATAATAAAAACAAGTATGAAATCAGGAATATTACACAAACAGGGAGAAATAGGTATGATTTCATATGATTCAAGTACTTATTTGATGATGCTAGGTAACATTGCCTACGAGTTCGTAAACACTGCTTCTTGCATCGGTTAATGTACTGGTTGTAAATGTAGTTGCAAGTGTTCTTGTAGAAACAGAGAAGATGATATTTTTGAATGGGAGGAATTCTAAATGAGTTCGAATACTGAAATATACATGGAGATGTTTGGCAATATCAATGAGCAGAAGATGGCTATGGCTAAGTGTGCTTGTGTTGCGTGCAACTCTTGCACTTGTGCCTGCTCCTGCCGTGCTGTTCCTGAGTTCGAGAACGGAGAGTTTGAATGGTAAATATATCTCGTTTTACACATGAGTATGATGTCGGAGATGCGGTGGCTCTGTACCACTCATTGAGAATGAAACCTGTATACTTATCACGAGATGCCTACAAGAGCTTGCAAACTTGGATTGCAAGCTCTTGTTGTAATCAGATAAGTGACGCACCTGAATCTATTGCAAAAGAAGTAGCAGAGCTGGCAAGGTGTAAGATATTAACTCAATTTGATGATGAGGATGATAAGGTACTACGCTTTGTGAAATCTCGTATGTTCCTGTACAATAAAACTTGACAAAAAATACTCGAGTGATATAATAAAAAAGAAACAAAAAACAGGAGGAAAATTCAAATGTCGCGAAAGTA
>JBNMLR010000275.1:0-3972 GCA_050874945.1 Butyribacter sp.
ACATCAAATAAATATATGACAGCTTTTGGTTTTTCTGAGGAAGAAGTATTTAATTCGCTTGAGAAATTTGGATATGGGGATAAAAAAGAAGAAATTAAACAATGGTATGATGGGTTTGTATTTGGAGAAACAACAGATATTTATAATCCGTGGTCTATTTTAAACTTTCTGGATAAAGGAAAGATAGACACATATTGGGCAAATACCAGTAGTAATGGATTGGTAAGTAAACTTGTAAGAGAGGGAGATGCAGATTTAAAATCCGTTTTTGAAGAATTGTTAAAAGGCAAAAATATATTGTGTCCTATTGATGAGCAGATAGTATATAATCAACTGGATGATGATTCGGAAGCAGTCTGGAGTCTTTTGCTTGCGAGTGGTTATTTGAAAGTTGTTTCTATTGAAAAAAAAGTAGTTGGAAAGAGACAACTGTATGAACTTTCACTGACAAATATGGAAGTCCTGGATATGTTTTATGATATGGTGAGAGGCTGGTTTAAAAAGTCAGCAGGAAATTATAATGCGTTTGTAAAAGCATTGCTGATTAATGATGTTGAAGCAATGAATGAGTATATGAATGTGATTTCTGAGGAAATATTCAGCAATTTTGATGTTGGAACAAAACCTTCAAAATTACAGCCGGAGAGATTTTACCATGGGTTTGTATTGGGGCTGCTTGTTGATTTGTCAGAGGACTATATTGTGACTTCAAATCGTGAGAGTGGTTTTGGACGGTATGATGTAATGATAGAGCCAAAAGATAGGAGAAAAGAGGCTTTTATTTTAGAGTTTAAGGTCTATAATCCAAGAAGGGAAGATTCTTTGGAAGAAACTGTAGAAAATGCTCTTATACAGATTGAAGAAAAGCAGTATGAGACAAATCTGAGTGCAAAAGGAATACCAATAGATAATATTAAAAAGTATGGTTTCGCATTTAAGGGCAAAAAGGTTCTGATAGGATGCAGAGGTTAAATAGGGTGAGATACTTTAACTTGGGAACAGCGTAAGTTCGGCGATGTTGGCTCAGTGGCTATGTGTAAGCGAATTTTTAAAGAGCAGACATCGGATGATGGTGAAGTGCCTTTTTATAAGATAGGCACATTTGGTGGTGAACCAGACGCATTCATTTCGAGAGAATTATTTGACGAGTATAAAACTAAATATCCATATCCGAACAAGGGAGATATATTAATTTCTGCTTCTGGTAGCATTGGCAGAATTGTTGAATTTACTGGAAAAAATGAATATTTTCAAGATTCAAATATCGTGTGGCTTAAACATGGAAATGAGATAGATAACAGCTTTTTAAAAGTTTTATATAGTGTTGTAGAGTGGTCTTGTGAGGGTTCTACTATCAAGAGATTGTATAATGATAATTTCTTAAAAACGGAATTTATGCTTCCAACAATTGATGAGCAAGCCAAGATTGGTGAATATTTCTACCACCTCGACCACCTTATTACTCTTCATCAACGAAAGTGCGAAGAATTGAAAAATGTCAAAAAATATATGTTACAAAATATGTTTGCAAAAGGAGAGTGATAAAAATGGGGAAAATAATTTTGTATCATGGTACTCCTGATGAAGTTGTAGAACCGTTTTACGGTGGCGGAAATGACAAACATGATTATGGCAGGGGGTTTTATCTTACAGAAAATATAGATTTGGCGAAAGAATGGGCTGTGTGTCGACCAAATGAGAAAAATGGTTTTGTTCATGAGTATGAATTGGACTGTGACGGGGTAAAAGTTCTTGATTTTCAGAAAAAAGATGTTTTGTCATGGCTTGCCGAACTCATGAAACACAGAGATGCGGCAGACTCTAAAAGATATAGAATGTTAGCGGCTAAATTTATTGATAAATATGGTGTATATACAGACTCATACGATGTAATAAAAGGATGGAGAGCAAATGCTTCATATTTTTACATAGCAAAAGAGTTTGTCAGAGATAATATAGACATAGATATTCTTGAAGATTTATTGTCATTAGGTGGGTTGGGAATACAATATTGTATTAAATCGGAACTGGCATTTTCAAGGCTTCATGAGAGAAAAGATGGACTTATAACAGTTGATTATTCAGAATTTAATGAACGATACAATCAGCGTGATATTGATGCAAGAAGCAATATGCGTGAGTTGGTAGATTCAGATGCAAATAAGGTAACAAAAGTATTTAGCACATTATTTTGAAAGGAATGTAACAGATAGCAGGTGAACTGTTACAAAGGAATTAGTGTGAAAAATCCATATATGCAAGATATTTCACACTATGCACAAAAAATGTGTGCAGAAATGAGGAGTGATATGAGAGCTTATTCAGATGCATATTTAGGAGATGTTGTGGAAAATCAGGGAAAGTTATTTGATTTTGTGGCACAGTCTTACCCTGACAAAGATACAGAGGATTTCATTAATGCGTATATGAAAAGTAAAACAAGAAAGAGCATTGATGAAGCAAAGGCATATGTTAATACAATGGATTTTAAGGAATTGTTGAAATATTTTTCTGATACAGATAAATATTCATTGAAGCCGGGAAAGGCTCTTAAAGGTTTTATGCCTGATTGGATTGGGGAGTTTTATGCCTATTATCAGTGGTATTATAATGTATCAAGTGCGGAAACGATAAAAAAAGTTCCATTGAGTTTTTTGAAAAAGGCTTATTATGGATTACATGATTTGGAACTTGAATTGGCAGTACAGAAAGTGGGGTAAATCATGGAGATAATTTGTTTTCACAATCCTGATGAGGAAAATGGTTATTTAAGTAATTGGTTTCATTCAGATTTTTCTATTGATGGAATTGAATTTTCATCGATGGAGCAGTACATGATGTATAAAAAAGCTGTTTGCTTTTTTGACAAAAAAATAGCAGAAGAAATTCTTTCAATAAATGATGTTGCAGAAATTAAAAGATTAGGACGGCAGATTTCAAATTATAATGATAATATTTGGAATGGAATGAGACAGATTATAGTGTATGAGGGACTTTTGGCAAAATTTTCCCAGAATTATTCACTTAAAAAGATGTTAAAAAACACAGGTGATGCAATTCTGGCGGAATGTGCCGTAAGAGATAAAATATGGGGGATTGGATTGTCTATGAGCGACCCCAAAAGATTAAATATTGACGAGTGGAGAGGTCAAAATCTGCTCGGATATGCACTGATGCAGGTTAGGGAGAAAGTATAGTAGAATGAAAAGCAGGAAACTCTTAATCTATATTAGGGGATAAATGTTTTCACGGAGAGGAGCATTTTTATGACTGAAAAAATTGGAATAGGAATACAAGAATTTGATGAAATTAGGGAGGGTAAATGTTTTTATATAGATAAGACATATTTTATTCGTGAATGGTGGGAGAGCAAAGATAAGGCAACGCTTATTGCTCGTCCGAGACGATTTGGGAAAACTCTTAATATAAGTATGCTTAAACAGTTTTTTTCAGTAGATTATAAAGACAGGGGAGATTTGTTTGAGGGACTTTCAATATGGGAGGAAAAAGAGTACAGGCAGTTGCAAGGAACATATCCTGTGATTAGTCTGTCATTTGCGAATATAAAAGAAAAAAATTTTCCGATGACAAGAAAGAAAATATGTCAACTGATTACAAAACTTTATGAAGAATATTCATTTCTTTTATCTGACGGTTTGCTGGGCGAGGCGGATAAAAGATATTTTAGGCGGGTCTCAGAAAACATGGATGACAGTGATGCTTCTTTGTCTTTGTACCAGTTATCAGACTACTTGTATCGTTATTATGGTAAAAAAGTAATAATTCTTCTTGATGAATATGATACTCCTATGCAGGAGGCATATGTAAATGGCTTTTGGGATGAGTTGGCTTCATTTACAAGAAGTCTGTTTAATTCTACATTTAAAACTAATCCATATCTTGAAAGAGCGATAATGACAGGAATAACAAGAGTGAGTAAGGAGTCGGTTTTTTCTGATTTAAACAATCTTG
>JBNMLR010000276.1:0-3958 GCA_050874945.1 Butyribacter sp.
ATTTATGTTATATGTTGTTTATAAATTTAGTACAAGAGTGCGAGTTCTCTTATCTTGCGAATTTATGATATATTGATGTTTATACAGGAGAAAGGATAACGGGATGGCAGTTCAGTTTATTTTTGGCGGTTCGGGCAGAGGTAAGACTTATTTTTTGCAGCACAAGATTATGGAGGAGGCTGTGAATAATCCTAAAAAGGATTACATTATGATAGTGCCTGAGCAGTTTACTATGCAGACGCAGAAAGATATGATAAAGATAAGTCCGGGGCACGGCATTATGAATGTTGATGTGCAGAGTTTTGTCAGGCTTGCATTCAGAGTGTTTTCGGAGACAGGTGCGGGAAATTTGCCGGTGCTTGATGACCTTGGAAAGATTATGATATTGAAAAAAGTGCTTGGACAGAAGAAGGACGAGCTTAAATATTTTGGAAGAAATATAAATAAGGACGGCTATATTTCGGAAATTAAATCGTTTATGTCTGAGCTTATACAGTATGGTGCTGATGAGGAAGAGATAGAACGGATGATTAAGGCTTCTGAAAAGAAACCGGTTCTTAAATATAAATTGCAGGATATGTCTGTGGCTTTTAAGACATTTAAGGAGTATATTGAAAAGAATTATATTACTTCTGAGGAACTTCTGAGTGTGTTTGCTGATGTTATATCACAGTCAGAACTTCTTAAAGGGGCTGTTATATGTCTTGACGGCTTTACAGGCTTTACACCGCTTCAGTACAGGCTTTTGCGTGAGCTTATCAAGACGGCTGAAATGGTCTATGTGACGGTGACGGCTGATGATAGGGAGTCGGTTGTAAATAAAGGAAAAAATTATCAGTTATTTTTTATGAGCAGAAAGACTGTTCATAATATAAGGCAGATTGCAGGTGAGACAGGTGTTGAGGTTTTGGATGACATATGGACGGGAAAAGAGGTAAGCCAGACAAGATTTGGTGAGTCAGAGGAACTTGAATGGCTTGAATGCAATCTGTTCAGGTATCCGTATAAGAGATACAATAAGAAAAATGAGGTTTCTGACATAAGCTGCCATGTGCTTAAATATGCCGAGGACGAGGTTGATTTTGTAGTTCAGAAAATAAAAGGACTTCTTGTCGGCGGTGGCTGCCGTTACAGGGATATTGCGATTGTTGCAGGAAGCCTTGAAACATACGGAAGTATTATCGAGCACGCAATGAAAAAGGCTGGGATTGCCTGTTTTGTCGACCAGAAAAGGGGCGTTCAGTCGAGTGTGCTGGTGCGTGCCATAGATGCGCTTTTGCAGATAATAATAAAAGATTTTGCTTATGAGGATGTGATGGACTATCTGAAAAGCTGTCTTTCGTGGACGAGTGACAGCCAGAATGATATTATTGATAATTATCTTCTGGCGACGGGAATCAGAGGTTTTAAATCGTGGAACAGGGAATGGAACACGGCATATGCCTACAGAAGGATGACTGACGAGTCAAAGGATTTTGCAAACGGAGTTGTCGAGAATGTCAGGCTTAGTGTTCTTGAAAATCTGTCAGAGCTTTATGAAAAAACTGCAAAAGGAAAGCATACTGTCAGGGAATATGCGGCATCATTGTTTGAGTTTTTTGAGAGACAGCATTTTTATGAAAAGCTGATGAAATTTGCTGACGATTACGAGGAAAATGAAAATTTTGATATGGCGAGTGAGTACAGACAGCTTTACGGCATGGTTATAGAGGTGTTTGAAAAACTTGTTTCGCTTATGGGTGATGAGGAAATGTCGCTAAAGGAATTTAATGATATTCTTGATGTTGGTTTTTCGGAGGCGAGGATAGGAGTAATTCCGCCGGGGATAGACCAGGTTATGGCGGGGGATATGTCGAGAACGAGGATTTCAAATATAAAATATTTGTTTCTTGTGGGTGCTAACTCATCAAATATTCCAAAAGGTAATGGAAGTGGCGGTATTATTTCAGAGTCGGAGAGAAATTTTCTTGCGGAGAATGAATTTGAACTTGCACCGACGGCAAGGCAGCAGGTATATACGGAGCAGTTTTATCTTTATTTAAACCTCACAAAGCCTTCAAAACACCTGTATATAACATATTGCGACAGCGAGAGGGACGGAAGTGTAAACGAGCCGTCATATATCATTTCGAGAATAAATAAGATTTTTCCGTCCGTCAGTGTCAGGTTTGAGGAGAGAAAGCAGAGCGAGGAAAATGCGTGGTCTGATGATGAGGGAAAGAAATATCTTATCGCAGGTTTAAGAAATGGAGATTTTTCTGATAAAAAATGGCAGGAGATATATAATTGTTATTTTGACTCAGAGAAAAATAAAAAAACGCTTGATAATATATTGACAGCGGCTTTCTTTAAGGAAAACAAGAGCAGTATTTCAAAAAAAATCGCAGAGAGCCTTTATCCTGAAAATCTCAGAGGAAGTACATCGCAGCTTGAAAAATATGCGGCTTGTGCATTTTCGTATTTTATGCAGTATGGACTTAAACTGCAGGAGAGACAGGAGCACACTATTGAAGCATATGACATAGGAAATATCGTTCACGATGCACTTGATATATACACTAAGATACTCCTTGCAGGGAACAGAAAATGGCAGGATGTTGATAGAAAAGAGCAGGAAAAGATAGCAGGCGAATGTGTGGAGACAGCGGTAAGTCTCTGTAAAGACGGTATTATGAGGGACACGAGCAGAAATCAGTATATGATAAAGCGTATTCACAATGTTGTTAATAAGACGATATGGGCGATTTCAAAACAGATGGGTCAGGGAAGTTTTGATACTATTGAGAGTGAGCTTATTTTTGAGACTGTCGGAAAAGCCAAGGAAACAGACGAGGAACTTATAAAACTTGTCGGAAAGATTGACAGGCTTGACGGATTTTCGGACGGTTCAAAGGACTATGTGAGGGTTGTCGATTATAAGACGGGAAACAAGGAACTGTCGCTCAGTGAACTCTATTACGGACTTCAGATGCAGCTTGTCATTTATCTTAAGGCGAGCATTGATAAGAAATCTAAGACTGAAAAGATAGTTGTGCCTGCGGGTATGCTCTATTACAGGATAAAAGACCCTATCTTAAATGAAAAGGTTACGCCTGAAAATGTCGAGCAGAAAACTTTGGAATCGCTTGCAATGAACGGACTTGTAAACGGGGATTTTCCTATGCTTGAGGGAAGTGACAGAAATCTTGAGCAGAACAATGGCGTGTACCAGCCTGATTATGTGTCTTCCGTGAGCAATATTGAGACGGGAAAAAAAGGTCAGCTTAAGAAAAGTTCGGGTGTCACAAATACAGATTGTCTTAATGAACTTATCAAATTTACGGAGAAAAAAGTTGTTGATATGTCGGAGGAGATACTTGACGGAAAAACGCTTGTAAATCCGTATAAGACAAATGAGTCACAGCCAAAATCAGCCTGTATGTATTGTGCATTCAGGAGCGTGTGCAGATTTGACAGCAGGCTTTATGGCAATGATTACAGGGTGTTTGAAAAGTTGTCGGATGATGATGTGATGAGACTTATCCATGGGGAACTGTCGGAGGAGGAATGACTAATCTAAGAAAAATCAAAATAATATGAAATAAAAGAGGAAAAAATATGGGCGATACAAGATGGACGGATGACCAGCAGAGAGTTATTGATGCAAGAAATTGCAATCTATTGGTTTCAGCGGCGGCTGGTTCGGGCAAGACTGCGGTGCTAGTTGAGCGAATTATAAAAATGATAACTGATGAAAAAAACAATGTGGATATTGACAGACTGCTGGTGGTGACATTTACAAATGCGGCGGCGGCAGAGATGAAAACAAGAGTGGGTGAAGCGATAGAGAGCAGGCTTCTTGAAGAACCTGACAATGAACATCTCCAAAGACAGGCTTCGCTTCTTCACAATGCACAGATTACGACAATGCACAGTTTTTGTCAGTATGTCATAAGAAATTATTTTCATGTGATAGATA
>JBNMLR010000277.1:0-3943 GCA_050874945.1 Butyribacter sp.
ATCATTTATCTGGATGCCAAGATTTGTAATCTCGTCCGCAATAAGCGAAACCTCTGAGTTAAAAATCTTTTCGCATAATTCAGTTGCAAGTGAACATTCAAAATGTCCCTGGAGTTCTTCGTCTTTTAAATTTGGCTCTGATATTCCCTCAACGCATATCCTGAGCTGTGCATCATATGCCTTTTCAAAATCAATCTCTCCGTTTCCCTTTATCTGTTCACTCTGTATAGCGTTCATTCTACGCCCTTTTAATTCATGTATCTTTATCTCGACTGGCTCTTTCTCTCCGAGAAGTTCAGCAAGTTTCTGAGACTTAAACACTCCTGTTCTCATCTCCCCGGCTTTTGCTTTGTCTACTTTCATCAATCTGTCTACTAAATTATTCATAATATGTTTTTCTCCTTATCTTTTTTAAAATAAATGCATCCAAAAATCGGATGCATTTGAACAAAATTTTTCTGTTTATGATTTTAGGCTGCTTCTAAGAAATCTTTTAACTTCTCATGGTCGATTACATCTTTAATTTCCCAAGACGCAAAAGTAAACGCATATGACTCCTCACCGAGCTTCCCGGCTTCCCAGTTAATAAGTGATAACTCGTCAAACTGAACACCTTTTAAGATTACACGCTCTGCTCCGATTCCATCCGGGTCTGCAAGATTACTCTGGATTGTAAATACCGGAGTTTTTCCGGCTTTTATCGAATCAGAAAGTTTCTTGATGAAGAATAATGTTACTTTATTCAGCTTTATCGTTCCCTTATTGTCAATTCCGGTAACCTTATACCCTTTACTTAAAGTTCCTGTCTGATTAACTTCCGTTTTTGTCAAGCTCGACTTTGCTTCGCATGATATGACCTCTACCATCTCCTCATCATCAATCCAAAGCTGTCCCCAGGTTCCGTTTATGGTTTTCTCCGCCTTATATGCTGCCATTTTTCTGCCTCCTTATCTCTTAAATCTCGATTGGTAACACAATGTCCTCAATAGCATCAAGAATACTAATCTTCGCTGTTAAAAATACAGTTGACCCCGTGTTAGCCTGTTTTAAATCATCATCTGACATACTCGACACATCTTCGCCACGCCCTTTCAGATATGTTCTGTTGGCTGCAACATCAATATCCACTATTGCACTTGCCAATATGTTTGACGCAATAAGCGAGTCAAAATATGTCTGAATTGCCGCCATGAGCAAACATTTGTTATTGTATGTGTTTGGGTATTTACCCAAGTAGCTGTCCTGTGCTGTCTTTTTGATATCATCTTTGATAAGATCCATTGTTTCAACAATCTTAATCTTTTTAAAGCTGTCACCTTTTTTTGCATTTGTTGTTACAAGCGAGTTCACGGCTCTGCCTGTCTTAACCTTTTCGCCATCATGCCATACAATGAACTTTCCGGCATCTACCGCATTGTCCCTATCCTTTTTAGAAAGTCTTGTGCAGTCAGTAAGCTCCGGAAGCGGTGCACAGGTTGCTGATATGCTCATATCCGTACCTGCAAGCAAGCCTGCTATTCGTGAACAATACTGTTCTGTCGTGTACTCAGTATCATTGATATACACCTTTTCAGTGGCAAAATTCACAACTCCTTCCGTGTCAGCCGCCGTATTTGGCAGCACTGCCTTTACAAGTCTGTCATTTTCCCTCTGCTCTTTTATCCAGGTAATGACTGTCTGTGTCTGCTCATCCGTTTCTACTGTCGGAATGGCAAGATAATTAAATTTAATTGTTTCAAGTTTCTTTAGTGCTTCTGTGTAAGTTGCCGCTTCATCATTTATTATTACCGCAACAACCTCTTTAGGCGGATTAGAATATCCGATTAAAGCGTTTGCAATCTGTTTCTGATTTTCTTCTGATATTGTCAACGGAATATCCGTTGCCGTTTCTATCTCGACAACTTCAACCTCTGTTGTTGCTCCGCTGTCACTCTCTGTTATCTTCTGCACGCTTTTGTCTTTTAATAACAATGCAACAATCCCGTTATTGCCACGCTGTACTGCCGTAACAGCCTTTTCTGAAAAGCTAATCTGTACTGAAGGCATTCCCATGTCTTTTATTCCTCCTTGTCATATCTCATTGACACCTCAGTCATAAATGGCTGTGTGGTGTCTGGTTTAATAGCTGTGTGATATTGCAATTCAATAGTTGCCTGCAATATATTTCTGTCTTTTCCTACAAAGTCAAAATCTACATCTCCAACATGAACATATCTGTCACCTATTTTTACCGACTTGTCGAAAATCTGATTTATCTTGTCTGCTTTTTCAAACAGGTCTACTTCATCCGTCTGACTTTGAAAATAGTTAATATACAATGTTACCTCATTGTTTCTTATGTACCTGTTGACCGGACTTATAGCAGGCTTTATCTGTACGAAAAAACACGGTGCCGTATAGCCTTCTACTATATCAACACCGTAATAACCGTATTCTTCGATTGGAAAAACCGCCTGCAATGCTTCATTGCAGCCTTTTAATAATTCACTTAATGTCATAAGTTCTCACTCTCCAGTAAATTATTTACCATTTTCTCCATCCTTTCAGGGAGTTTCTTAGCATGGTCTTTTCTTGCCCTGTCCATGAAATGGTATCCGGGGACAAAACCTATCACACGCCCTTTGTGCGATACAAGCTGATGACCGTTTTCAAGCAAGTGAAAATGCGGTGATTTTGCTGATATATCAACAAACTGCCTTTCGTTAAATCCCTGAACCGGACTTATCTCATAACTTGATGCTTTCGTCAGTGAGTGTTTAGTTTTTGAACCATCTTTTGTCAGATGCTCGTCTGTATCATTTTTAACCATTGCGATAACATCTTTTCTCAGTTCTTTAGCTTCTTTTCTCAGTTCTTCGCCTGCCCTGTCCGGATATTTTCTTGCAACAATCCTAAAATCTTCTGCAAGTTCATCAAGTCCGCTTATCTCTATTCCGTCAACCATCGTCATTCACCTGCCTTACTTTCTTAACATTCTCAACGCAATAAATCTCTAACATCTTATCTTCGTTATTTACATTTATCACCGATGTAATGTTATATGTAACTTTTTTATATTTAAGATACATATCTGCCGTTATTCCGGGCATATATCTTATATAACACTTATATGTTACTTCCTCCCTGAGCTTTTGAGCGTCATAGTATTCACGACCACGCACCGGGTTAAAACTCGCCCAGACAGTTTTAATTTTTTTCAAAACTTTTCTGCTCTGTTTAAGTTCGTTCATCTCGTCAACATAGCCGTAAACAGAGATACGCTTATTCATTCTTCCTATATCCAAAAACGCACCCCCTAATCACTCAGTTGGAGCTGCAGCAACATTGATTTTGCTATAAAACTCTGATTATCGTTGCAGACTGGTGTCCGCTTTTCGTACATATCAGCTATAAGCATACCTAAATAAATCTTTTCAAGTGAATAATCCGGCTTATTGCCCTCCTCATCCAGCTCCGGGTATTCTTTCCCGGTCGCATTTTTTAAGTATGCTTCTGCTGCCGTCATGCACAATCTGATAAATTTTATTTCTTCCTGAACAGCTTCGTCCTCGTCATCCTCTTCAAAGTCAAACTTGATATAATTTTTTACTTCATCAAATGACAAAATCAATATCACTCACCTCCATACTGCCCCAATCCGGGGCAAAAGGGCATCGGAATTATACCGACACCCTTTATTTAGCTGCACTTTTTACTGTCCTGCCTTAGTTTTAAACTCTGCAATGATTTCTTCTTTTGTATCTGCTTTTGTCTTTGTCATTTCATAGTCAAGGCTTTCGGCAAGATTTAAAATCTGTTCCTTTGTAAGTGCGTTTAATTCATCATCTGAATACTTTCCATTGCCGTCCGTATCTGCCTTTACTGGCACAACTGCAACAACTGCTGCCGCCTTGTCAACAACCTTTATATCAAGTCTTTCCCTGACTTTCATAGCAGTCTCGTC
>JBNMLR010000278.1:0-3935 GCA_050874945.1 Butyribacter sp.
GCAAAAAAGTAACCCACAAGCCACCAACTCGTAAGTTACTTTCTACAATAATCATATTCTCTTCAAAATCATCTCACCGGCTTAAACCTGTTATAATTAAGTGCGCTTATGTCAACCACTGTTTCCTCGCCCACTACCATCTGTGCGAGCATCAGTCCGACTGCTGGTGCAGTTCCAAATCCATGTCCCGTAAATCCACACGCAAGTATCAGTCCCGGTGCTTCTTCTACCGGACTTAAGAAAGGTACTCCGTCAAATGCCTCATCAAGCCATCCGCACCAGCTTCTTACGATTTTTGCGTCCCTAAGTGCAGGTATATAACTCTGAATTGCCCTGCAGCTTGCTGATAATGTCATTGAATTTGTTATAAGTTTTGACGGGTCTGCCGTGTTTGTTGACGGGTCTACCATCTCGTCCACCGCTTCCCATCCGGAGTCTGAACCAAACACAAATGAGCCATGATGTGTCTGGTGTCCGTAAAAGTCCGCTGTCGCACAGCCAAACATTACATCTATCATATGAGGCTGCATTTCCGTTACAAGACATTCATCTATTAGCCTTGTCATAGGTATGTCAACACCTATGGTTCTTGCTATCTCCCTGCTTTCATAACCTGCCACAAGTATTACTGTTTCGCCCTCAAATACTGTACCGTCATTTAAGATTACTTTTCTTACTTTTCCCCTTACTTTCTGCAATGCTTTTACCGGTGCATCAGTATAAAATCTTACTCCCATCTCAAGTGCTCTCTTATAATATCCGAGTGTCGTTGTGAGAGGATTTGCATGACCGTCCGTAGGACACCAGCTTGCACCTATTACATCATCCGAAAGATAAGGGCATATCTCTTTGACCTCTTTTTTATCTATCATTCTCACATCAAGACCTACTGATTTTGCGTTGTCGGCGAGAGTCCGGAGTTTTTTTAGATGTTCTTCCGTTTTACCCATTCTTAAATTTCCTTTCTGGGTATATTCTGTATCTACACCAAGCTCCTCTGACAATGTAGGCCACATATTTTTAATACCGTACATTGCATATGGGAGTTCTCTTACATCACGGCCTGACTGGCGGACACCGCCGCCGTTTCTTGATGAACCGCCATGTCCTATACTATTTGTCGCTTCGAGTACGACTACATCTTTAACACCTTTTTTTGCAAGATAATAAGCGGCTGCACATCCGTTTACTCCACCACCTATGATAACTACTTCTGCTGTTTTATTCATGGCTTGCACCTCCATCCTCTGCTAATATACACATCTCAATCGGTCTCATTGGTGCTCTTGAACTTGCAGGTACAACCTCTGACGGAGATACTTTAAGTTCAGATGCAATAATCGATTTTACCATTTTTCCACAGGTCTGCCCCTGACAAAGCCCCATTCCTGACCTCAAATATCTTCTCATTTCTTCCAGTGTAAATATTCCCTCATGAACAGCTTTTCTTATCTGTCCCTTAGTGACTTCTTCACAACGGCATACCAGAAGGTCGTCGTCAGCACCCTCAACAAATGGTCCTATTTCTTTTAATTTTGCCTGAATGTCTGTCATAGCTAAACCCTCCTTATGCTTCTTTCTTATAAAATCTTGCTTTCATTACCATATCGTTAGGAACTTTTATCGTCAGCAGGTTCGTGTGGTCAAATGCAGGTGCACATCTCACCTTTGTGACCTCTGCCTTACATACTTCTTTTCCGTCCCTGCCAAGTGCGATTCCCTTATCACCTACCTCTGGAACAGGTAAAAATTCATATGGCATTGTGACTTCTCCAAATCCCGGTTCAACATCTTCCTCAACTAAGAAAATAGACTGGCCTGAACATGATGCCACACACATTCCGCAACCGATACATTTTTTCTCCTCATCAATGGCAGGAAGTGATGTGATATTTTTTCCTATCCGGATGCAGCCCATCTTACAGGCATCCTGACACGGATTGCACGGAATGTTCTGCGTACACTCGATGACCGGATGGATTCCTTTCTGGTGTGTGACTCCCGGAAATCTTTCTATCTCATCATCAGCCACAAAACCTTTATTTAAAAGATTCATTGAAACATCAATTCCCTCATCAGTCTTTTCGACAAGTTTACCTCTGTTCTTTGGAGCAAACATACCCTGTCTTAACGTTTCAAGCTGATTTTCAAGTTCCTCTATTCTCGAATCCCTTTCTTCTTCGGTCATATATCCGAGATAGCACGCAATAGAAGCTCCTGACATTCTTCCCTCTATCATTGCTGAACTTGCTTCCTCAATGCCTGAAACATCACCCGCCGCATATATTCCCGGAACACTCGTCGCACCGTACCTGTCAATCTCAGGAACATGGCCGCCTTTAGTATCGTTCATCTTTACTTCCGCCTGCTTTAAAAGCTGCGACATTGGTGACAATCCGACAGCAAGGCAGACCGTGTCAACATCAAAGTGTTTTTCAGTGCCGGGAATTATCTTCCAGTCAGGTCCTACCTGACCTATGACTACTCCCGTAACGGCATCTTCACCCTCAACTCTTACAATAGTGTGTGAAAGATAGAACGGCACGCCGCACCTTGCAATCTTAGCTGCATGAACTCCGTATCCTCCGACTCTCGGAGCAGCGTCCGCAAGTGCTACGACCTCGCATCCCGCCTGCAAAAGCTGATAACTTACAACAAGTCCGACATTTCCCGAACCGAGCATCAAAATCCTGTTTCCCGGTTTAATATGATGAAGATTCATCATTGTCTGTGCAGCACCCGCACCGATAACACCCGGTTTGGTCCATCCGTCAAAATTTACCATATTTTCACTTGCTCCGGTTGCGACCAAAACAGCATCTCCTTTATAATGCCTGACGCTCTCGCCAACTTTTACCGTAACTTCCTTTTCAGGATAAAGACCTACGACTGTTGCATTTAAGATAACCTCAACACCGTATTCCTCAGCTTCACTAAGAAGCTCCTCACCAATCTTAAATCCTCTTACTTTAGCTTTGTGTTCCTTTGAACCGAAAAACTTATGTATCTGTTTAAAAAGCTGTCCGCCCGGCTTTGCGTTTTCATCAAATACAATAGGTTTTAAACCTTTCTTCGCCGCCTCTATCGCTGCCGATAAACCAGCCGGACCTGCACCGATAACTATCATGTCATATCGTTCTATCTTCATAACTCTACCTCTTTTCTTGCAATTTCTCTATCCAAAACCAAACTCAAACTCGCAATTTAATATGTGCCCAAACACTATTTACTTTCTTCAAAAATAACTATCAGCTTTTACTTAAATATTCCTGCCGCCTATTCTATTTTTATCTATATCTTTTATATCTGCCAACAGCTTTATTCCTGCTAATATCAAGATAATTTATACATCGGGTTTTGCCGAAACACCATACTGTGTCTGCACGACCATCCCTGCTTCAAGAGGTGTAATGCACGTTCTGATATTTGGTTTACCGTCAACTATCATTACACAATCCGTGCATCTGCCTATTGCACAAAAAATTCCTCTCGGCTCATGTTTTTTCGCCGTATATCTGTGAGCCATAACTCCCGCTGCCTTTAATGCCGCAGCAATCGGTTCACCCTCATATCCCTCAAGAAGTTTTCCGTCATAACTAAAAGTGACTTTCTTACGCTTAGGTGTTTCCCCTAAGATTGGATGATTTTCTATTCTTTCCATATATATCAGACCTCCTTAATTTCTTTAATCTACTTTTCTGCTCCTGAAAAAATCCAGTAAACAGCAACCCTGTTTCAAAACTTTTTCTTATACAAATAACACCTATATAAGAAAAACAAAAGACGCCTGTTATCGCTAACAGACGCCTTTGTCTTAATCATTTGTTGATTAGACTTTATCATTAAAATATTCAGTTGTATTGTAAAAAACGATATAAAAGTCGGACAGATATTCGCAATGAACTCTATTACCTGCTCATGACACTATTATAATA
>JBNMLR010000279.1:0-3930 GCA_050874945.1 Butyribacter sp.
AAATAATCTTCAGGCAAATAGATTATATTTACTTGATGAGCCTGAGGCAGCATTATCGCCACAAAGACAGCTTGCACTGTTAATTGAAATATATAAATGTGCAGAGCAGGGAGCACAATTTTTTATTGTGACACATTCATCGATACTGCTTGGAATTCCAAATGCAGAAATATATTGTTTTGATGATGGTTGTATTCATTTATGCGGTTATGAAGAAACAGAGAGTTATAAGGTTATGGAAATGTTTATAAATAATCGAAAAGGGTTGTTAAATATGTTATTATCTGAATAATATAATTGAAATGAACATGGGGTACAAGTATGGAGAAAAATGTAAAAAATAGTATATAACAGAAAATGAATGAAGTGCAGGTATGGAGAAAGATGTAAGAGAGTAGTACATAATAGAAAACAAAAGAGGCACAAGTATTGGAAAATATAAAATATGGATACCATATAACAGAAAATAAAAGAGGTGCAATCATGGAGAAAGATATAAAAAATGAATATCACATAACAGTAAATGACAATGTTTTTAGAACGAAAAACTCAGGATTTCATGCTGTGCTCCTGTTTATTATATGTTTTGCTGCACAGTTTATCATAGCTTGTATTCTTGAACACTTTGAAATTATCAGTAATGAGCATATCAAGGATAATCTTCCCGAAATCGCACTGGTGATTTCGGTTATCATAGTATGTGTGTATTATTATTTCAGGGAAAAGCGGACAAATGGAGTTATGCGTTTGGAAGTCAGTTTCTTAAGTGATGCTGTTAAGATTTTGGCAAATGGCAGGGAGTACATAGTAAAATATGACGAGATTGCGGAAGTTGACAAAATGATGGTTATCGACCGCATACATGATGAAAAGGGCTGTTATAGAATGAAGATAAAATGTCATGGCAGGAGCAGCCTTGAATTTGAAACGACAGCACAGGAATATGAAAAACATCTGGATTTTGAAGATACGGAATTGTTTGTTTTTTATGATGCGTGCAAGAGAGCAGGAATTAAGTGCTGTTAAATCAGTCTTTTTGCTGTTTCAACTTTTAATACGGATTATATTTTGACAAAAAAAGAGAATTATGAAAAGGCATTAAGTGTTTTAAAAGATGCAGGATATAAGATTATTGCCTAAAAAGGAGAAAAGATATATATGAAAATTATGCAACAGACGGAGGGGAATAAAAAGAACAGATATTTAGATGTGCTGTTTTTGGGACTTGGAATTTTATTTTTAATCGGTCTGACAGCTGTTTTTTTATCAAGACCGGATGATTATAAAGGGTTTCATATAGATAAAAGTATAAAAATGACAAACTCATTTGAGGTGAGTTGTGGAAATCGCAAAATTAAGACAAAACTTCCGGGGATGATTGATAATCCTGATATGGAACCAATCTATATTACAACGGTTTTGCATAAAGACGAGTTAGGTAATGGTGACAGTATTCTTTTTCGCAGCAGACAGAGCCGTGCAAAGGTTTATCTGGATGGTGTTTTGATATTTGACAGCGGAGAAGCTTTTTTAAAACCTTTTGCGATGGGATATGGCTCATTTTGGAAAAGCCTGAGACTGGGCGATGATTATGCAGGCAAGAAACTTACGATAGAATTAGATCCGTGTTTTAAACTTCCTGCAGTATCAGGTTATCTGCCAAGTATATATTTTGGAACACAGGCATCATTTATATCTGCGATTTTGGAAAGAAAGATATGGTCTGTAATTCCAAGCCTGCTTTTGATAATTTTTGGTATTTATGATGTTTTTCAGGGGATTTTTGCAATTCACAGAAAAAAGGCGGGACAGATGCTTTTTCTCGGACTTTTTGCGGCAGATACAGGTATATGGATGCTTATAGAATGTCATGTGCTTGAGCTGTTTATCAATAATATGCTCATATGTGTCTATCTAAGTTATTTTACATATGGTATGATGCCTGTTTTGCTTATACGGTATCTGCTCAGTTATGAAGAATTTGCTGATAAAATTTATCTGAAATTTATATATTTTGTTGGGATTTTGCTAAATTTAGCTCAATTATTGTTGGCAGTAACAGGAATCTGTTCGCAGTTTGAATCGCAGGGAGCTAACCGTATTTATCTTGTTCTGACTATATTTGGGTTGGTTGCGGCATTATTTTCCGTTCATAAAATTGAAAAGAGACAGAAAAGAAAGACATTATATATCGGAGTTTTGATTTTAATTATCAGTACGATTTTAGAACTTGGCTATTTTTTCCTTATAAGCAAGGAAAACAGCGGAAATATTTTAAGATACGGGCTTTGTCTTTTTATCTTTAAATCGGGGATTGATGTTATCTGTGAGGGAAGAAAGCTTAGGAGAGACGATTTTGAAAAGGAAATCTTACAGACAATGGCTTATACCGATGGAATGACAAAACTTGGAAATCGTTTTGCCTACGAGCTTGAAAAGACAAGACTTGAAAATCAGGAGAATACGCAGATTATTATTCTTGTTGCCGATATGAATGGATTAAAACAGGCTAATGATAATTACGGTCATGCTTATGGTGATAAAGTTATCTGTAAAACGGCAGAATTACTTAAGGAGTCCTTTGGTGATGTAGCGAAGTGTTATCGAATTGGCGGTGATGAATTTTGTATATTGGCAGAAAATGTGGAACATTCTGTTTTTGAGGAATGCAGAAATGTGATGCGTGAAAAAGTTAAAGAGGTGAGTGCTCATATAAATGCCTATGGAGTTGCATCAGGTGTTGCGGAGGGCAGTGCAAAGAGCATTGATGATATTTTTCGTGAAGCGGATAATCTGATGTATGAGTGTAAGAAGAAAATGAAAGCAGGACGATAAAGTTCGATGTATTTTCGAAAAATCAGACAGATTGGAGATATAAAGATGAAGATAAAAACAGTTGCAGTTCTTGGAGCAGGGGCAGTTGGCTCTTATGTTATATGGGGACTTTCAAAGCGTGACGATATAAGATTGGGCGTTATAGCAAAAGGTGAGAGGGCAGAACGGTTAAAAAAAGGCTGTCTTATAAATAATGTCACATATCATCCGGAGGTTTGGACACCGCAGGAGGCAGCAGGCGTTGACCTGCTTATTGTAGCTTTAAAATATGGAATGTTGTCGGGTGCTTTGGAAGATATACGAACGGTCACCGGGGAAAATACTATAGTTATGAGTCTTATGAATGGAGTAGACAGCGAAGAAATAATCTCTAATGAAATTGGAGCTTCGCATATTTTACATTCGCTTATAAAAGTTGCTTCACACAGGGAAGAAAATGGTTATTATTTTAATCCTGAGACAACTATAGGAATTGTTTTTGGTGAACTTTCTAAGCCTTATCATAGTGAGAGGGTCAGACTTATTGAGGAGCTTTTTGATGGGACAGGAATCCATTATCGTGCGACAGAACATATTATGGAAGAAATCTGGAGTAAATTCAGACTTAATGTGTGTAATAATCTGCCACAGGCAATTCTTGGGGCAGGAGTAGGGTGTTATCAGGACAGTGTTCATATGAGGGCGATAAAAGACGGACTTAGAAAAGAACTTGAGGAAATCGCTGCGGCAAAAGGAATTGATATGAGCAAGGCAGATAAGTCATCAAATAGTGGAAGTGCTGTTCCTGCTTCTGCAAGATACTCAACATTACAGGACATTGATGCAGGACGACATACGGAAATCGATATGTTCTCGGGAGCGTTAATGCGTATGGGGAAAGAACTTGGAATTGCGGTTCCGTATAATGAATTTGCTTACCATATGATAAAAGCGATTGAAGAAAAAAATGACGGAAAATTTGATTATAGCTCGGATAATGAAAAAATGACCTGTTCGAGATAGACGGCAAAAAATATGAAAAAATTTAATAATAGTTTAGACAATAAAAAAATAATATGCTTGAGATAGACAGCAAAAAGAAAATAAAAAAATTAA
>JBNMLR010000280.1:0-3926 GCA_050874945.1 Butyribacter sp.
ACCTATGTCGCAGGTGTTTGGCGGTTCTAAAGTTGAATGACATTTAGGATATTCAAAATAAGAATAAATAAGTAACAGAGAGCAGCACTGCTAATACTATTTGTTATATTTGCACGATTAACCAGCAGATTATGATAGTTTTGCAAATGGTTATGTAGAATAAGAATAGGAAGGACATAAGATTATGGATAGTTTTATAAAAAGATTTGGCAGAGTGATTGCATTTTTACTGGCGGCGGTACTTGTTTTTAATGTATCAGGAAATGTTAATGCAGCAAAGAAGAAAAAGACGGTTGTTATTTATTTTTCAGCTACGGGAACGACAAAGTCAGTGGCAGGCAAGATAAAGAAAGCTACAAAGGGAAGTTTAATAGAAATAAAAGCATCACAGCCTTATACAGACGATGATCTTAACTGGAGTGATTCAAACAGCCGTGTGACTAAGGAACATGAGTCTGCATCAAGTCCTGCAAAGAGCAAAGTCAGACCTAAAATATCTAATCTTAAGCAGATACAGAAAGCCGTAAAAAGTGCGGATATTGTGTATATAGGTTACCCGATATGGTGGGGTGAGGCACCGCATATTGTATATACATTAGTTGAAAGTACAAGCTTAAAAGGAAAGACGGTTGTTCCGTTCAGCACATCTTTGAGCAGTGGAATGGGCAGCAGTGGCAGTCATTTAAAAACAAAAGCCATAATTTCTAAAAAGACTAAATGGAATAAAGGCAAAGGTTTTTTTGGAAGATCAAGCCAGAAAACGGTTGATAAATGGGTCAGGACAATAAAATAAAAATACGATAAGGACAGAAAGGAAACGGTTATGAAAGTATTATTAACAAACGGAAGTCCTCACAAAGAAGGCTGTACTTACACGGCACTTAGCGAAGTGGCAGCAGCTTTAAATAAACAGGGGATTGATACTGATATATTTTGGATAGGAAATAAAGCATTATCGGGATGTATTGCCTGTAAGAAATGCGTAGAGAAAAACCAATGTGTATTTGATGATAAGGTTAATGAATTTTTGAACATGGCGGAAGATTATGACGGTTTTGTGTTTGGAACTCCGGTACACTGGGGCGGAGCTTCAGGAAGTATAACATCATTTATGGACAGAGTATTTTATGCAGACCTTTGTGGCGGTGGAAACAGGTTTTTATTAAAGCCCGCCGCTGTTGTTACATCAGCGAGAAGGGCAGGAACAACTGCAACATGGGATCAGCTTAATAAATATTTCGGTCTTATGCAGATGCCTATCATCACATCAAGATATTGGAATATGGTTCACGGTGCGACTCCTGAACAGGTGAAACAGGACATTGAGGGACTACAGGTCATGCGTGTATTAGGAAATAATATGGCATATTTCCTACGTTGTAAAGAAGCCGCAAAGAAAATGGGAATTGAAATTCCTGAGCAGGAACCTATGGTATTTACAAACTTTATAAGGTAAAATGAAATAAGGGTCAAAAGTAGATAGCAATGTAACAATTTGTGAAATTAGTTACGGGCAAAATACTTTTTGACTCTGGTGTAATTATATTATATGAAAAGTAGTGTAAAAAATAAGCTTTTTCACGCTATTCACAAAAAACTTATGTAGAAAAGAGGTTATTATTATGTCAGAAAGAAAAAATTTTGGAGCACAGCCATTCCTTTTTCCACAGCCGGTTCTTATTATTGGAACATACGATGAGCAGGGAAAAGCAAATGCAATGAATGCTGCATGGGGCGGCATTGTAGGCAGGGATGAGATAATCATTGACCTGTCACAGCACAAGACAACAGATAACATTAAACTTAACAAGGCATTTACGGTAAGTGCTGCTGATACTGAGCATATGGTTGCAAGTGATTATGTCGGAATTGTATCAGGAAAAGACGAGCCTGAAAAGATGGAAAAGGCAGGTTTTACTACAGTAAAAAGTGAATATGTCAATGCACCTGTTATCAAAGAACTTCCGGTAGCTCTTGAATGTGAACTTATAAAAATTATAGATGATAATAAGTATCTTGGCAGAATTAAAAATGTAAGTGTGGATGAGAGCGTATTAGGTGAGGACGGAGAGATAAGCCTTGAAAAATTTGTTCCGATAACTTACGACCCGGTACACCACGGTTATTATAAACTTGGCGAAAAAGTCGGAAATGCTTTTAAAGACGGAGCGAAGTTGAAATAAGATTTTTGTTCAATAATAACAATATATAATATATGAAATATTGTTAAAAATGTCCTTTGCAATTAAATGATTTTGTTTGATAAAATAAAATATGTGCAAGAGGAAACGATATTTAGGAGGATATGACACAGGAAGTGCATATACTCTTTTTTTGTGCATTTTTAAAAGAAATAAGGAGGAAAAACAGAAATGAAAAAAGTAATTACTATCAGCAGACAATACGCCAGTGGTGGAAGAACTATTGGAAAAATGGTAGCTAAGGAATTGGGAATACCATTATATGACACTGAAATTATTAAGGATACCATGAAAAAAACGGGTCTTTCTCAAGAAATGGTGGAGGCAGCGGAACAGAGAGTTACAAATAGTTTTCTGTTTAATCTGGCAATGGGAGTAGATGATGCACATAATCATATGAAGCAGATTGAGAAAGCGGAACATGAGATTATTCAGGATTATGTAAAGAAAGGACCATGTATAATCGTAGGACGTTCAGCTAACTTTATATTGGAAAATAAGGATTCAATAAATATTTTTGTGTTTTCAGATATAAAGAATAGGATATCATATGCAGTAAATCATTATGATGTGGATGAAAAAAAGGCAAAGTTAATGATTGAAAAAACAGACCGTGAGAGAAAAATGCACGCAATGAGTTTTTATGGAAAGGAATGGGGCAATAAAAATAATTACGATATTATTCTAAATTCCGGAAAACTTGGGATTGAAAAGTGTGCGGAATTAATTGTAAATGCAGTAAAATAAACAGGATGGTGAAATAATGAATAGTAAAGTAAAAGTACCAGCAAAACTTGCATTGTCTGTAGTTGCAGCTTGTCTGGTATCATTTTGTGGTTTGATTACAGAAACTGCGGTGAATATAGCATTTCCGGCAGTGATGAGTACATTTGGTGTGTCAACGGAAATGGTTCAGTGGCTTACAACGGGAAATCTATTGGTTGTTGCAATGATAACCCCGTTATCAGCATTTTTGCAAAAACGCTTTAAATTAAAGCAGTTATTTATATTTGGGACTATGTGCTTTATTGTGGGAACGATAGTAGCTATTTTTTCTGCAAATTTTGCATTTTTGCTTCTTGCAAGACTTATTCAGGGAGTTGGAACTGGAGTGGGTGTGCCGATTGCGTTCTGTATTATTCTTGAACAAATTCCATTTGAAAAAGTAGGAACTTATATGGGATATGGTGCACTGGTATCAGCAGCAGCTCCGGCTTTAGGACCAACATATGGCGGTATTATAAATCAGACTTTAGGCTGGAGATATATTTTTGTGATTCTTATTCCTGTTTTGATATTTACGCTAATTCTCGGAACCGTAACTATAGAAGAAAAGCATGAACCTGAGAAAGTACCAATAGATATCTGGGGCATTATATTTATTATGCTGACATTTTTAGGACTTGTTTATGGATTTGCGAATATAGCAGCTTTTGGAAACAATCCGGTTGTGGAGATTGTAGCATTTGTAATTGGAATTGCAGCATTAATATTATTTGTGAATCATTGTAGAAAATGCGAAAATCCTTTGATAGATATGAACATTTTTAAAAATATTCCATTTGTTTGTCATTTGGTAGCTTTCTTTTTGATTAATGCTATAATGCTTGGTACAAGCTTTCTTTTACCGAATTATTTGCAGGTGGCACTTTTATGTGAGTCCATGATTGCAGGATTTATGCTTCTTCCGGGAGCAGGATTAAATGCACTTATGGGGCCTTTCAG
>JBNMLR010000281.1:0-3925 GCA_050874945.1 Butyribacter sp.
TTGAACTTGACTCCGCCCAATACAATGCTATTTTTTTCTTATCCAGACAATTAATTATAGACCACGGATTATAAATATCATTTTTGCTGCCAAACCTGAAACCGTCATACCAAATCTTAACATCATTCTTTTTGTCAGAAAGCCCCTGCTCATCTAATGCCTTAAACACCTCTTCTTCCGTAAACCCAAATGCAGTTTCATACTTTGGAGTCAGCGTGGTAACTACCTCAAGATTATTCAAATCAGAGAAAATACTCTCCTTTGAAACCCTTGTTATTCCTGTCATTATTGCTCTTTCAAGATATGGATTTGATTTAAACACTGCATTAAACATACTCCTTGTAAAAGCAACAAGTTCATCCCAGTATCCGTTTACATATGCTTCCTGCATTGGTGTGTCATATTCATCCAGTAAAATAATAACTTTCTTTCCATAATATCTGCTCAAATAATTTGAAATGTCAACTATTGCTTCCTGTGCAATAACATCACCCATATCATAACTTATATTATTAAAATTTTCTTTTTCCTTGTCCGTAAGACCGTCCCATTTTCCAATAAAAGCATATTCCTGATATAAATCGAAAATTATCTTTTTTATCTTCTCTATTGTCTCTTTATAAGTTGTCTGCTTTATTTTTGCAAAACTCAGAAATATAACCGGATATGTTCCCTGTATCTCACGATATTTTTCGTCTTTCCAAATGTCAAGCCCCTCAAATAAATCCCCTCTGTCTGCATACTTATTTGAGAAAAAACAGTTCAGCATACTCATATTCAGCGTTTTTCCAAAACGGCGGGGTCGGGTTATAAGGGTTGCTTTGTCCCTGCTTTCCCACCATTCTTTTATAAATGATGTTTTGTCTATATAAAAACTGTCATATTCCCGCAATTCATCAAAATTTTCATTTCCAATACTAACTACTCTCGCCATATCTATCCATCCTCCTGCTCTATTGTCATTGTAACCCCTGCCATTATCTAATGAAATGTATAATTATTCGCAATTTATTTAGCTACATTTTAACATTGAAGTGTTTTTCTGTAAAGAAAAACAAGCCACTCTGAAGTGCTCAAAATAGCTTGTTTTTATCTCTCACCCTTATCTATAATGTCATGGCAATTTTATTTTCTCTGCCTTTTCTCATCGGATGCAGTATAAATACAAATACAAAGGCGAGTAAGCCGATTATTCCGACAATTACTCCCTGATAAAATCCTGGTGATACATATTTCATTGTTATGGTATGCTTTCCTGATGAACAGTCAAATTTGATAAATGAGTCTGCATATTTTGTATAGTCTGCTTTTTCCCCATCAATATATATTGTCCACCCCTCATCATATGGAATAGAAGTCATAATTTGATTTTGTCCATTATCCAATATTATCTCACCTGAAATACTATTGCCAGTTTGCTTTTTTATTTTCAAACCGTGCTTTTGCAATGAAGCCGTTGTATTTTTAAGTACCTCCACATCCAATTGTACAATATCCGTAAATGTCTGTGAGTAAGTATTTCCGTCATCAGCAGCCACTACCTGAACAGTCACCGTCTGTCCTGTGGTAAAATCGCCAAGATAAAGTGCACCTGTTTTTCGTTCTGAAAAATAATCACTTATGCGGTTGTTGTTTACATAAACATCCGCATAGCCTGCATTTGACTGCATATATAAATACATAGGATTATCTGAAACTGCCTGTATGCTATAAGTCCATGTATTTGCAGTATCCTGTTTAACACTAAACTGACAGCCTGTAAAATAATTTACAGTAGTTCCGGTAACAGATGAAAGGTAATTGTTCTGATTTGCAAAAATTCCCGGCTGATTTAAATCAGGTTCAGTACATTTATCTGATACTGCATACGCAAAAGGAAGTGCCATGTCATTTTTATAACTGCTTCCGCCTTCTGCTGTAGTATCAAGCTGCGTATAGCATGATGCCGGCATTGTTTCATCACTTATCGTATATTTACATCCAAATATACTATCTGTAAGCGGAGTTGACGAATATCCTGAATTCCAAAAATAACTCTGACCAAGACCAAGTTTAGGTATAAGATTATTTATATATGCATTAAATGCTGATGAATAATGTGTCATACCATGATAACCAAGAAGCATTGCATCATTTTTCGAATAATCATATCGCTGGTTTATTCTGTATAAATCATTGTCATTCTTTTTTATACCATCAACCAACGATTTTGTCTTCCTTATAAATGATGTGTATTCTTCCATTTCGCCATAGCCAAATTCATTTCCAAGTCCCTTTATAAGAATTGCACCATTATTTGCCATTTCAAATAAAACACCAACAATTATAATAAATGCAGCCATTTTATACACATATTTTGGTATAATTTCCATCAAATGCATTTTCAACTTTGCCTGACTTAAATCAATTGATATAAGTGTACGAAGTGCCATATAAATCAATGTAAAGCTAAACAAAAAAGCATACCTGTATGGGAACCAGTTTGGATATTGAAATCCGTGCCACACCTTGTCAAGTCCAACAAAATAAAAGCTCAATAAAAACAGGCATATCAATAGTATCATACCGATTTTTTCTCTGATATTTATATTTTTCATAAAGAAAAATAACGCTGCAAAAATAATTATCACGAAGCCGCAATATATTGCCGGAAGTCCTGTATTCGTAATACTGTCATATTTTCCATATAAGAACTTGGTAAATATTTTTGCAAACACAAAGTTTGTACTTTCAGCAGGTTCATAACCTGTATATACATCTGAAAGTTTTCCTGACATTAAATCCTTTAAAGAAGCTAATAGCAGTGGTGCAGCCAATGCAACAGACATAAGGCTTGTCATTATAAAATGTATCAAAATTGACAGCTCTTTTTTTATGTTTCTTTTTGAAATATCATATTGACTTACGATTTTTATAATAAAATAAAGTCCGGTAAAAATAGCAACCATATATCCGGTATAATAATTACTTATAAACAATAAAGTAAGACACAGAACATACTGAAGTCCCTTTGAACCATCAAATATTTTTTCAAGCCCCATAAGTATAAGCGGCAAAAAAACAACTGCATCCAGCCACATGATACTTAGCGAATATACCATTGTATATGACATAAAAGCATAACATATTGATGGAATTATTAAGCATATGTTTAATATTTTTGACTTTGCATTATACTTGTCAAAAAGATATTTAGCATATATACAAAAACTGATACCACACAGTCCGATTTTTAAACATGTGAGAAACTCAATGGCAACAGGCATCTTTTCAACTGAAAAAAGCAATGTTAAAAAAGAAAACGGACTTGCAATATAATAAGCAAAAACACCTATATAATTTCCTCCCATAGAGCGTGACCATGAAAAAAATATTGAATCTTCTCCTCTTATAATATTTCTAAGAGAAGTTATAAATTCAACATACTGATTTTTCATATCCATTATAAGCATTGATTTTGTACCAAACGGATAAAAACCATTATTTTTCAAAATATAAAGCATCATTAATTCTGCCAATATAAATACACTTATAAACATAGGAAAATCTTTGTATATTTTCCCAGATTTCACAGTTTGAACTTTCATTGAATATCCTCTCATTTCATTAATAATTTCAAATAATATACATATTTGGCATATCAATTTTTATGCCATTCTTATTAATATCAAATTTGTAAACCCCAATATTTTAATTTTTACCGAAAATTGCACTCTTGCAAACTGACAAAATTTGTTCAAGTCGCTCTAACCATTTTTTAGAATATTTATTTATCATATAAATGTATGTCTTTTCAAAAACTTTTTGCCGTATTAAATCAATTATCGTGCAGCCAATATACACCACTGCCACAACTATCATTGAATATGGTATCAGCATATTAGAATTCTGATATTGAAAGATTTTAAACACATTCTGCCACAAA
>JBNMLR010000282.1:0-3915 GCA_050874945.1 Butyribacter sp.
AAATGGGTTATTACTCTTTAAAATATAAGCATATCTGATTTAAATAGCAAAATGTTTGAGAGAGATAAGTATGACAAAGACAGAGGTCTGTCGTTTATGTGACTTAAATGTTACATACGGCAGACTTTTTATTTTTGCAATAAAAAATATATTTGCGAAATTGGTTATAGATTGTGTTAATCATACAAAAAATAAATAAAAAGAGAGGAGTGTGTATATGCTGCATTACGAAATTAAAGGTGATTGTCTGATAATTTATATTAAAGATGAACTTGATCACCATGCGGTTACTTATTTAAGGGAGACTTCCGACAGGCTTATAGAAGCCGGAAATGTTAAAAATATAGTTTTTGATTTTAAAGATGTAAGTTTTATGGATAGTTCCGGGATAGGACTTATCATGGGAAGATACAAAAAGGTTATGTTTATCGGCGGAAAGGCGGCAGTTACAAATGTGGGAAATGCTGTCGACCGTATATTTAAAATATCAGGATTGTATAAGATTATAGAAAAATATGATACCATACAGGAGGCTTTATATGAGAATAGAATTTGAGAGCTGTTCGAGCAATGAGGCATTTGCAAGAACCGTAGTTGCGGCATATATAACAAGGCTTAATCCTACTCTTGAGGAGTTGTCAGATGTAAAGACGGCTGTTTCGGAAGCGGTGACAAATGCCATAATACATGGCTATGAATCGGGACCGGGAAGTATTTTTATGACCTGCAACATACATAATAATGATGTCGAGATAGAGATAGAGGATTTCGGGGTAGGCATTGCTGATATTGACAAGGCTATGGAACCGTTATACACGACAAGACCTGAATGGGAGCGTTCAGGGATGGGTTTTGCTTTTATGGAAGCGTTTATGGATGAAATGAGAGTGGAATCTGAGGTATCAAAAGGAACTAAGATTTATATGAAAAAGAAGGTAGGGGCGAAATAGCAATGCATGATGAAGTGAAATGTTTGCTAAAGAAAGCCAGAGCAGGAGACAGGGAGGCAAGAAATGAACTTGTAAAGAAAAATATGGGACTTGTCTGGAATGTAGTTAAAAGATTTACGGGCAGGGGATATGATGCGGAGGATATATTTCAGATAGGCTGCATAGGACTTATAAAAGCAATAGACAATTTCGACATGAGTTTTAATGTCTGTTTTTCAACATATGCAGTGCCTATGATAGTCGGTGAGATAAAGAGGTTTTTGAGGGATGACGGTATGATTAAAGTCAGCAGGACATTGAGGGAAAACGGCTGGAAGATAAAAAAGGCAGCGGAAAAGATAAGCCACGAAAAAGGCAGAAATGCAAAGATAAGCGAGATTGCTGCTGCAACGGAGATAGCAGAGGAGGATATTGTACTTGCACTTGATGCAAATTCGGAGATTGATTCCATTTATAAGAGTGTTTACAGGGAGGATGGCAGGGAAGTTATGCTTGTAGACCAGATAGTTGCGAGAGAAACGGTGAGTGACAGAGAAAAGGAAAAAGTTATAAATCATATACTTATCGACAATCTTATAAAAAAATTAAAAGGCAGGGAGAAAAAAATTATTGAATACAGATATTTTAAGGAGATGACGCAGACACAGATAGCGGATAAACTTGGCATAAGCCAGGTTCAGGTCAGCAGACTTGAAAAGAAGATATTGAAGCGGATGTATGTTGAATTAAATTCGTAAGAATTGATGCGTAGTAATTTAAGCAGAGATTGTTGTAGCTTTGCAAATGAATTTTTAATGAATAGTGCTTTAAATCCCCCATTTGAAATGGGGGCTAATTAGAAGAAACATTGTTTGTGAAATATAAAAAAATATTCAAAAAGGGCATTTTGTGAATAAACAAAAAATAATAAGCCATACTACTGTTAGCATGAAGTTAGGGTTCACATTTTTAGTGTGACGGATAACATCACAAAAATATTTTGGAGGTTTGTGAAAATGATGAGAAACAGGGGATGGCTTATTGCCGTTATTATAGGAATAGCACTTATGACAACAGTATGTTACTTTACGATACAGAGAAATACACGCACGGAATATACTAACGGAAGGATTATTTAAATATGAGTCAGGTTGAAAATAAAACGCTCTATATAAAAGCGTCGCAGAGCAAACAGGTTACAAATAAGAGGATAGTTCTTTCTGATGTACTCGATATTATCTCGCTTGACAATGATGCGGTAAAGCGTGCAGGTGATATTGTTCTCCATACGGTAAAAGGTGACAAGAACGAGAAAGTTATTTTTTCTATTACAAAAGTGATAAATATGATACAAAAGGAGTGTCCGGCGTTTAGTATCGTAAACATAGGTGAACCGGATTTTGTGGTTGAGTATAAGATGCCGGTGAAGCCAAATCCGGCATGGGAGTACACTAAACTTGCCATAACCTGTATAATTGTTTTTTTTGGCGCGGCATTTACGATTATGACATTTAACACGGATGTAAGCGTAGGCGATGTTTTTGATGATTTTTATAAGATAGTAAAGGGAGTGGACAAAAACTCTGGCAGCATACTTGAAATATCGTATAGTATCGGAATACCAATCGGAATATTGTGCTTTTATAATCATTTTAAAAGTGACAAGGTGCATGATGACCCGACACCTGTTCATATTGAGATGCGAAAATATGAGGAGGATATGAATAAGGCTATAATAAAAGATGCGGACAGAGAGGAAACTATAAGAAAATAAGAGGAGAGATATGGAGATAATACAGGAAGTTGTACTTGCCATTATAGGTTTTGCCGGAGGAGTTTCGGTGGCAGCGGGAACATTTGCACTTATCACGGCACTTGGCATAGTTCCGAGACTTGCCGCAAGGATGGGAGTTGCAGGTCATGTGTATAAACTTGAGAGTGCTATAGTGCTTGGAGGAACGATAGGAAGTCTTTTATCAGTATATCATTTTCCGATGAGGATAGGGGATGTTGGAATTGTCATATTCGGCATATTTGCAGGAATTTTTGTGGGCTGCCTGTCAATGGCACTCGCTGAAGCGGTTAAGGTTTTTCCGGTGCTGTGCCAGAGGATAAATTTAAGCTATGGCATTTATCTGCTTATAGTTATGATGGCAGTAGGAAAATTCTTTGGCACATTATATCAGATGTATTTTGAACGCAGGTAACGAAAGCGGATTGCGAAGGTCCGCTTTATTGCAGATAAGCATTATAAAATATGCCGCAAATACAGAAAAGAGGTTAAATATGAGTGAAAAAAACAGTAACGAGCCAAATATTGGGGCGGTCTTAAATGA
This sequence comes from Butyribacter sp., assembly GCA_050874945.1. Lineage (GTDB taxonomy): Bacteria > Bacillota > Clostridia > Lachnospirales > Lachnospiraceae > Butyribacter. The sequence goes on from JBNMLR010000282.1 coordinate 3,266, forward strand.
GAAAGATAAAAACAAACAGAAAGAAATGTATAATAAATATGTTGAAAATATGACGCCTAAATCAAACGGATGGTTAAACTGTCTTAAAGCATTTATTGTAGGTGGAGCTATCTGCCTTATAGGTGAGATACTGAACAATGTCTATATGTCATTTGGAAATGATAAGGAACTTGCAGGAATGTTCACCACACTGACACTTGTAGGGTTAAGTGTCATACTTACGGGCTTCAATATTTATCAGAAACTCGGTCAGTTTGCGGGGGCGGGCAGTATCGTTCCGATAACGGGATTTGCAAACTCGGTAGTATCTCCGGCAATAGAATACCAGGCGGAGGGAGATGTATTTGGTGTAGGATGTAAGATATTTACCATATCGGGACCGGTAATCCTCTATGGAATATTCAGCAGCTTTTTGCTGGGTGTCATATATTGGATAATGAATGTCTAAATAAAATAGTGGTCAAATGTATAACAGTGCATTTGACCGCTATTTTGTTTTTTGTTAGACTATATAAAAAGGAAACTGCGAAAAGGATTAGATTTGCACAATTTATTCACAAATAAAGACAGTTTCGTAAAAAATAGATTATATAACAGGGGATGGTGATGTGATATGGGAGATAAACTTAAATTGCCGGTTGGAATAGATG
>JBNMLR010000283.1:0-3913 GCA_050874945.1 Butyribacter sp.
AATCTTTGGTGTGAAAAATCAGATTTTTAAACTACTTTCCACACTGACATGATTTTGCGACAACACTGCGTACATTAAGGTCTGACGGATAACCGCAGGCAACAAGACCTGCTTTTATCACCTGATGCCACTTCTTTGCTGAAAGCTCCACAACCGTGTCATCATCAAATTCAATGGTGCAGGCATTTTCAACTTCACACCCTGAACCACAGGCTATCTTATACATATTCTTTCTGCTGATAGCTCCGATTTCTTCGAGTTTGTTCACCATCCTATATACGGTGGCAGTGCCTATCTTGCCGTCCTGTTTTGCTGCCTTATAATATATCTCCTTGCAGCACGAGCAGTCCTCCTCAAGTATAATATCAAGTAACATAAGACGCTGTTTTGTTATACGACAACCATCGTCTTTAAGACGCTGTATCACCATATCTTTCTGCATTTTCGTACGCTGATAATTCTGTGATTCCTGTATCTTTCGTTTCTGTTCCATAACTGCCATCGCCATAGTCTGATTCCCCACCTCTCATCTCTCTGTCATGTATGAGTATAAGCATTGCTTTTCACACCTGCTGTGCTGCTAACAATGACTTCAATCCATACTCATAACATAGTTCTCTGTCTATTTGTCACTGTCCACACCAACGATGCGGACAGCAATATTTATTTTTCTTTAAAAAAACCTATTATTATCTTTATTGCAAGTACAAACATAATTGCAAGAACGATCAAGATAACCACATCAACCGGTTTAACTTCTAAATTTGTATGCATTATAAAACTCCGTATGCTTAAAAATCACATTATGTAAATCTTAAGCCTCTCCTGCTGCCGTCTTATATTCTTTCTTTTTGTTTGGATCAGGACGGAAAAGCAGATAAAGTATTGATATCGCAACGATAAATGCTACTACTGTTGCAGGTCCGAATGCTACTGAACCTGTGATAAGTCCGCCAATCTGATATACCATAAGTGCTACGCAGTATGCTAATACATTCTGGAATATAAGTGCAAATACAACGAATTTCTTTGATTTCATCTCTCTTGCCATTGTTGAGATAGCTGCAAGACAAGGTGAATCGAAAAGGTTGAACATAAGGAATGATACTGCTGCGATTCCTGTTGGGAAGAACTGTGCAAACTGATCGTGCATTGATGCTGCATATTCTTCTACTTCGCCAAGTCCGCTGAGTACACCCATTGTTGATACGATACCCTCTTTTGCAACAAATCCAGAAAGAGATGATGCAACTGCCTGCCATGTTCCAAATCCGAGTGGTTTGAAAATCCAAGCGATAGCTCCACCGATTGAAGCAAGGAAACAATATTCTGTATCTACCATACCAAATGTTCCATTCTGGATACCGAATGTTCCGAGGAACCACATAACTGCACAGCAAAGGAAGAGGATTGTTCCTGCTTTCTTAAGGAATGCCCATACTCTCTCCCATACATGGAGAAGAACACCTTTAAGTGATGGGATATGGTACTGTGGAAGCTCCATAACGAACGGTGCCGGATCACCTGCAAAAAGTGATGTTTTCTTTAAAATAATACAAGAAACGATAACTACGATTATACCAACGAAGTACATAAGTGGTGCAAGCCACCAGCATCCGTTTAATAAATATCCTGCGATAAGTGCAATAACAGGAAGTTTTGCACCACAAGGAATAAATGTTGTTGTCATGATTGTCATACGACGGTCTTTGTCATTCTCGATAGTACGTGTTGCCATGATTCCCGGAACACCACATCCTGAACCGATAAGGAACGGAATGAAACTCTTTCCTGAAAGACCAAACTTACGGAAGATTCTATCCATGATGAATGCGATTCTTGCCATGTATCCGCAATCCTCGAGAAGTGAGAGGAAGAAGAATACGATAGCCATCTGAGGTGCAAATCCGATAGGAGCACCAAGACCTCCGATAATACCGTCAACTACAAGTGATACAAGCCAGTCTGCTGCACCGACATTTTCCAAAAATCCCTGTACTGCCGGCTGAATCCACTCACCTACGAGTGTATCATTTGTCCAGTCAGTAACGATTCCACCGAGTGATGATACTGCTATGTAATATACGATGAACATTATTACCGCAAAAATAGGAAGTGCAAGAATTCTGTTTGTAACAATCTTATCAATCTTATCTGATGTTGTAAGTTTTCCTGCTGATTTCTTCTTAATGCAGTCTTTGATGATAGATGTGATAAATGTATATCTCTCGTTTGTGATGATACTCTCTGTATCGTCATCAAGCTCATCCTCAACTGCCTTGTTTATCTCAGAGATTTCCTTAAGAACACCTGATGAAAGATTTAATTTCTCTGCAACTTTCTCATCATTCTCAAAAAGTTTGATGGCAAACCAGCGTTTCTGTGACTCATCCACTGACTGAAGTGCAATGCTCTCGATGTCCTCAAGTGCACGCTCAACTTTTGCATCAAATGAATGTTTTGGAGCTGCTTTCTTTGTACCTGCAAGTTTAACAGCCTCATTTGCTGCTTCAACGATTCCCTCGCCCTTAAGAGCTGAAATCTCAACTGCCTTGCAGCCTGTTTCCTCAGCAAGTTTCTTAATATTTATCTGGTCACCGTTCTTGCGGACAACGTCCATCATGTTTACAGCTATTAAAACCGGAATTCCAAGTTCTGTAAGCTGTGTTGTGAGGTAAAGGTTTCTTTCAAGGTTTGTTCCGTCGATGATGTTTAAGATAACTTCAGGCTTCTCATCGATAAGATAATTTCTTGAAACGACCTCCTCAAGTGTATATGGGGATAATGAATAGATACCCGGAAGATCGACTACTGTCACTTCTTTATTACCCTTTAATCTTCCCTCTTTCTTTTCCACTGTAACACCAGGCCAGTTACCAACATACTGGTTTGAACCTGTCAGTGCATTAAACAATGTTGTTTTACCGCAGTTAGGATTACCTGCTAATGCAATTTTAATTGACATTTTTTCTCTCCAATCCGCACATATGTGCAATAATTATTTGCAACTACATTTAGTTCTAAAACCCTACGCTAAATTTGTCTTTGCTTGCTAAGATTAGTATCAGCTAACCCATAGCCAAAAAAAATTTGAGTTAAAAATACTCTACTCAACTTCAATCATTTCTGCATCTGCTTTTCTAAGTGAAAGCTCATAACCTCTTACTGAGACTTCGATAGGATCTCCAAGTGGTGCGACTTTTCTCACAAGTACATCAGTACCTTTTGTGATTCCCATGTCCATGATGCGTCTCTTTACTGCTCCTACTCCTGTAAGTTTCTTAACTTTTACAGTTTCGCCACACGCAACTTCTTTTAATGTCTTCATTATTTTCCCCTTTCTAGACCATGATCTTATTTGCCATATCTTTACCGATGGCAACTCTTGCATCTTTAACATTTACTATCATATTTCCACCTATCTGTGAAATAACAGTAACTGTTCCGCCTACAACAAAGCCCAAATTCTCCAAAAATCTGCGTGTCTCTTCCTTACCGCCTATTTTCTTAATTACGCTTGGCTGTCCTTCTGGTATCATTGATAATGGCATCATATCATCCTCTTTCTTAATCTCTTTTGTCTGTGGTTTTCATTTATCCATGCGTTAGTATAATCTAATCGAGAATAGTTGTCAATAATATTTTTGAGAAAAATTTATCAATAATGCCATTTTGTGAATAAATTTTACATTGGCTATTTCACGCAGGGATTGATATAAAATTTCCACTCAGGGACGGCTCCCGCCTCGGAGAATATCAGTAACAGTACATAAGTGTGCAAAAAACGCACACTAAGTACTGACTGCTATTCAACGCCCTTCGCAAAAAATTTTATATCAATCCCTGCTGTTTACATATACCTTTTATTTTTATGCAATACAAACTCTCTATATACTAATCATATACTTTATAG
>JBNMLR010000284.1:0-3870 GCA_050874945.1 Butyribacter sp.
AAAGAGACTGAAGTTCATTTGATAAAAAGGATATAGAGAAATTGAATAAAATAAAATATGTGCGTATGGCTGACATATGCGACAGAGCGGATGACATAAATTATTATTGTGACGAGGGAAAAGACTATAAATACAGCTATGGTACAGTAAATAAAAACAGTGTATCTGAATTTAACAAAACGGTCACTTATGCCAAAGGAATAAAAGAGGCTGTTTCGGCAGACAGGAATATTGAATTTTTAAAGGCTGATAAATTTATGAAATCGTCAAGCTGCATAAACGCTTCGATGCTTGCGGCAGGCAGACTGCCCGAAAAAAATAATGAGGTTGTGGTTTATTCAAAAGATATATCGGTGGTGGGACAGACCAAAAGATTTTACTTTACGGCACAAAATATCTGGGATGCAGATGACTATTATTATGAGGATATGAAGATAACAGGCTGCCTGAAAGAAAAAACAACGCAGGCATATTTTTCGACAAGTCTTTGCAATATGCTTGCTTCACCGTCAGATGAAGCAGAATTTACATTGTTTTATCAATATCTTAAGGAACTTGGCTGGTTTCTCGGAAAGGCACAGGTAAGACCGGTTTACAGTGAGACAAGGGATAAAGGTCTTTATGATGGCAGTCAGGACATAAGGGGAGATAAAAAAGCATTAAAAGAATATGATGGCAGATGGGGCGTTGCTTCGGGTGAAAAGGCAAGGGCGTCCTGCAATATGACGGTATGGTTTTCGGGGGCGGATGTAAATACTATAAAAGAAAATGTAAATGCACTTAAAGGCAGGGCACTTATCTATATCAAAAAAAGACAAAGTGACGGAAATCTGAGTGATGAAAAGGACAGCTTAAAGCTGGAACTCACCAGTGAAATGACAGATTATTCAGGAACATTTCTCGAAATATCAAAACACCTCTATTATCAGTATTTTAAAGACGAAAGCAGACAGGCATCTGTTTATATAACACACTATGCAAAAACTGACAATGTCACAGATGCGGTAAACGGACTGGATAAAAAATATCAGGCAGTAAGTACATACAGAATGTCGCTTGACGGTTACGACAGTGATAAAGTGACAGAAAGACTCGTCACTCTGGGAATGGCATTTATTGTGCTTTTGTTTGTGGCGATATTGGAAGTGATAATACTTGATGCGGTTATGAAAATAAATATAAAAGACTGGCAGACATTCAGACAGCTTGGCATGAAATATGTCATGATAAAAAAGATAAACATGGTAGAAATGCTCATATATTGCATGGCAGCAGTTGTGATAACAGTTGTTTTGATAAATGCAGCGGCGAAAAGCGGAAATGGATTTGCGTTTGACATAACGGCATATTATAATACGGTTGTGTATATAATTTATCTTCTATATAATATAGTTGTCTGTGTGATTACGGCAAAGAGGTTTTATGGTAAAATAATGAAGATTAAGTGATAGTGTTATAAGCAGTAATCAGAGTGGATTGCGAATATCCGCCTGACTCGTAAATTATAATAGCGTCGCAAATGCCTGAAATTAAGATAAGAGAAAGGAAAGCAAAGATATGGAAACAAGAGTAGAGAAAACAATAGAGAGACACAATAAAGGATATAACTGTGCACAGGCGGTTGCCTGCACATACTGTGACCTTGTCGGAATGGACGAGGAAACCATGTTCAAGGCAACAGAAGCATTAGGACTTGGAATGGGCGGCATGGAAGGAACCTGCGGTGCACTTACCGGTGCGTGTGTTGTAGCAGGAATGAAAAACAGTTGCGGAGACCTCGAAAATCCGGTCAGCAAAGGTGAAACATACAGTTACTCAAGACAGATATTAAAGAAATTCCTTGACCAAAACAAAGCGACACGCTGCAAAGACTTAAAAGGCGTGGAGACAGGCGTTGTTTTAAGAAGCTGCCAGGACTGCATAAGAGATGCGGCAAAGTTTTTGGAAGAGGTAGTATTTGAGGAGCAATAATTTGAGGACAGTGCCAGTTCGTTGAAAGTTTTAAAAACTCTGTTTGGAGAAAACAGGGTCGGAAATGCAAGAGCATATAACGGAAAAGAAATTGTTATAAGAAATAATAATCAATTACCTGCGATTTTAGAAAATGAATTGGATAAAATTAGACTGTTGATAAAATAAATTTTTCTCCCCCTTTAAAAATAATAGAAGTTGTGGTATATTATAAATGAGTACAATTTTTTAGATGAAAAATTTTATCTGAGTTATTATAAATAAGGAAAATGAAGTTAGAAAATGAAAAAGAAAGGGGATGTTTGAGATGGATACCGCTGTTTATAATCATCTGCTTACGCAGTATCGTCCAAAAGAGCTGACTAAATATGATACACACAAAGCATCAGAACTTAGAAGCGTTGTAAATCAGATTGCTAAAAAAACAAAGACATCTCCGATATATCTCGTTAGGCTTACAGATGCAAAGCAGTCATATGCACTTGGTGTCAAAGAGTCTTCAATGCTTCTGGGAACAGGGCTTAAAGAACTTTCGGATACTTCGGCAGATGGTGTTTTTTCTAAGAAGAAAGCATATGCATCTGACCCTGAAAAAGTCGGAGTTGAAATAGTAGATGAAGACGAGGAAAAACTTCCCGATGAATTTTCACTTAAAGTTGAGAAACTTGCTACTCCACAGTATAACATTGGAAATCCGGTTTATGGTTCAAGCCAGAGTCTTCCGGGTGGTACATACAAGTTCAGGATAAGTGTTCTTGATGATATGTATGATTTTCAGTATAACATCAAAAAAGATGCGGATAATGCTGAGGTTATGAATGGAGTTGCATCATTTATTAATAAAGCAAATATCGGTTTGAATGTAGGAGTTGTTCCAAATGATAGTGATGACAGAGTAAGGATGAGTATTGTTTCCGATGCAACGGGAAACAGCGGAGACGAGAGGATATTTACTCTTACTGACAGAAACAGTGACGGAAAGCTGGGTATAGTCGATTATTTTGGATTAAATGAGCAGGAAAAGAGTGCGACAAGTTCAAAATTTTATATGGATGGCGTAGAAAAGAGTACGCTGGCAAATGAATTTACCATTGGAAAAGCACTCAGGGTATCATTAAAGGGAACAAATATTGACGGTGACAGCATCAGTATCCAGTACAGACCCGACAGTGAGAAGATACTCACGAGCCTAAATAAAGTGAAAGATGCCTACAATTATATGATAGAGGGTTCAAATGAGTATGCAAAGATAACAAACAGAACATCAAAACTTGCGTCAGAACTTAAATATCTTGTCGAGCCGTTCAAGTCGGAAATGGAGTCATGTGGTCTTTTATTTGAAGAAGACGGCACGATGAAAATAGATGAATCGCTTGCAACACAGGCAATAAACGATGGCGATATGCAGAAACTTTTTGCATCGGATTCGGATTTGTCAAGGCGTCTGCTCGGCAAAAGCGAGAGTGTAAAGCTTGACCCTATGGAGTATGTAGACAAGCTTCTTGTCTCATATCCAAACTACACAAAAGAGGGTGTGGGTTACTCTTATATCACTTCTCTTTATAGCGGAATGTTGTTTAATTACTATTGTTGACTTATTTATACGAAGAAAAGCCTCATTACCCTTGGGTAATGGGGCTTTTTGACTATTTAACTACAGCGTCAGGTGCATCATCATCTGTCTTGTCATTAGAAGAATTGTCAATGGAAATCACGACTTTATGCGGCAGACACACAATAGTCTCACCCTCATATTTTATACTGCGTTTCTTAACGCAGGTCTGGTCAGGGCAGTCAGCTTCGGTCATATCGGCAGTACCGCCGCTTATCTTAAGAACATTTTTACCGCCGTTTACCCCCTTTATCGTAACAGTCTTGTCAACATCGATAGGATAAGAA
>JBNMLR010000285.1:0-3868 GCA_050874945.1 Butyribacter sp.
ATGCCTGAAGCCTTTGACCCTCGTGTAGCAGATGTTGTATCTCAGGCGGTAAAGGCAAATATAACGTAACATAATATATGAAGAAAAACGAACATATCAGACGGTGGGGTGAAAAACCTTACTACTCTCTCGATTATTATTTGAAGAAAACTTTCGGTGAGAAAATATATAAAGTTGCCCTCGACGGAGGCATGAGCTGTCCAAACCGTGACGGTACTGTCTCCACGGGCGGCTGTATATTTTGCAGCAATGGCGGTTCGGGTGATTTTGCCATAAAACATGATAAAGACAACGACATAACAAGACAGATTGAAACAGGAATAAATTCGCTAAAGGCAACTGAGAAATTTGTCGGCGAAAAATTCATAGCATACTTTCAGTCATTTTCAAACACATATGCTCCTGTTTCATATCTTGAAGATATTTTTTCACAGGCAGTAGACCACCCTCTTATATCAGCTCTTTCCATCGGCACAAGACCTGACTGTTTCAACACTGAAATATATGGCCTGCTCGAAAGACTGAACCGCATAAAACCGGTCTGGGTAGAACTTGGTCTTCAGACAATTCACGAAAAAACTGCTGAGTTTATAAACCGTGGCTATACACTGGAGGTATTTGAAAAGGCCGTTCATGAACTTAGAAAACGAAACATAACCGTTATCGTCCATGTCATAATCGGACTTCCAAACGAAAATGCCGATAATATATATGAAACTATCGATTATCTTAATCAAATGGACATTCAGGGCATAAAGCTGCAGCTTCTCCATGTCTTAAAAGACACTGCTTTAGCTGACCTTATGGGAAGTTTTCATATATTGACACCGGACGAATACATCGACATACTGTGTGAATGTATCGCAAGACTCTCGCCCGACATAGTGATACACAGACTTACCGGAGACGGACCGAAAGATTTACTTATAGCACCTGAATGGAGCAAAAACAAACGACAGGTTTTAAACACCCTGAGCCATGAATTAAAGGTGCGTGGCATATATCAGGGACAAAAACTGAAAAGAAATGGGGGATTTTAATGACACCTGAATCACGAAAGCTGTATAAACTGATAATACTTTACTTTTTAAGTCTGACAAAACAGCCAATGTCAAACGCTATCATCTCTGATTTTATCCTTACAAACAATTATACGGATTATTTTTCAATACAGGAAACGCTCACCAACCTGCTTGAAGATGATATGATAGAGAGTGAGCAGACGCACGCAACTTCATATTATAAGATAAAGCCAGCCGGCCAGGAAATACTTACTTTCTTTGGCAAGCAGCTCCCCGACAGCACAAAGGCACAGATACGAAAATATCTCTCAGAAAACAGGGTAAGTATTGTTGAGAATACCTCGATACATACTGATTACACCCATGTCAAAAATAAAGAGTACATCGCCCGCTGTTCAATAGTAGAACGAGGCAGTGTACTCCTTGAAGTCTCCCTCAATGTACCGACTGAGGAAGAAGCGATACAGGTATGCAAAAACTTTAAAAAGAAAAATGAAAAGATTTACAGTCTTTTATTCAGCGAATTGTCGGTAGAGTAATCTACCGGCTTTTCTTATTTGTAATTTCTCCTATCACTCTCCCTAAAAATCCATCGGAATTATAACAATCGCACTAAACTCATCACCCTCCGGCTCGAACAGATAAAATCCGTCATATTTTTCGGCTACTTTTATAACATTTTTTATTCCGATACCATGAAGCTCATTATTTTCTCTTTTTGTCGAAAGAAATCTCTCCCCGTCTTTTCTAAGATTTCCGTCAAAAGTATTTTTCACTGATACTATAAATTTTCCATCTTCAATAACGGTCTTTAACTTTATCATCTTCCTGCCCTTGCATTTTTCAACTGCCTCGATGGCATTATTTAAAAGATTTGACAAAACTAAAATAAGTTCCCCCTCCCTCATCGTAATTCCTGCGAGGTCATTTATTTTACAGATAAATGAAGCTCCTGCCCTCTTTGCCTCGTAATATTTTGTGTTCAATATAATATTTACGACCGGATTATTTGTATCTATGACATCTTCCCCTGCCATATTTCCACCGCTTAACTTTTTCAGATAATCCGAAAGTTCATCATACTCTTTTTTCTGAAGCAGTCCCCCAATATATAAAAGGTTATTTCTATATTCATGTGATATACTTCTCTGCTGCTTTACACTCTCTTCGAGCGACTCATACATTTCCTGCTGTTTCTTTACATCCAGCTCAAACATAAGCTTTTCCCGCTTTAACTTTGCTTTTTCAGCGAGATCATCCATAAAAAATATCACAAGTATGTCCATTGCGATAAGGCTTACCATAATTATCCACACAAATTGCATTTCATTTTGAAACTTTACTCCGATTTCTATTTTAAGTATAAATAAAATGCAGGCTATTGATATAATTGGAAAAATCATCATAAAAAATATATCAGTTGTCTCAACACTTTCAAGCCATCTTCTGCTCATACATTTTTTAAATATAAGTATAAGCAATAACAATACCAATTTGCTCAACAGTATTACAAACACATTTATACTATATAAGCCACTCGTATAAATTTTAATTTTAAATACATTTTTACCTATCAATATTGTTAGCATATCGGCAGCCATAAGCCAAAATATAAATAACGACGATACTATAACTGCTCTTTCAAATGTTTTCTTTTCCATAATCATACTCACGGTTACAAGAATGACTATATTTAATATCTGTTTTAGTATAGGACTTTGTTCAAAAAAATTGCTCACAGCAAGAACCAGTGTTGCCATAATAAATATATAGATAACTCTCGTCCATTTTTTAAATCTAAATTCAGGTCTGTAAAACGCCGAACTGAATATCAAAAAGCATGACATTTCAATAAGTATGATCAGATAACTCTGTAAAATCTTCATTATAGTTCCCCTCTCTGCTTTGTATATTCACAGACAACGGATTTATACCTCTGTTTTGATACCGGAAGTTCATTTCCATTTACAAGCTTGGCATAATATCTCTTTACATCACACACATAATCCATATTTACGATAAAACTCTGGTGAATCCTGACAAACTTCTCCTCTTTAATCTCCTGCTCTATATCATCCAGCTTTTTATAAACTGTATATTCTTTTTCCATATCATTCTCAATCAAATGAAAACACGCCCTATGTAAAGAATTTTCAATATAGACTATATTGTCAATATTTATCTTTTTTTCTCGCTGCTCAACAAAATCATATACAAGCTCATGAACGCTTCTTCCCATTTTTTCTAAAATAACATTCAAAGCCTCGATAATGTCAGATTCTATAGTTGTCTCATCTTTTATTATATATCTTATGGCATCAACCTTATATCCTGCCAGTGAATACTCAATAAAACCGGTCACAAATACAAGAAATGTTCTGTCACTGTATTTTCTGAGATCTTCAGCCGTTTTTATCCCGTCCATCTCTTTCATATTCACATCCATAAAAACAATATCGTACCCGCTCATTGCTTTTTCTAAAGCTGCAAACTCCTCACCCGACTGATAAATATCTATCTTATATGGAAGTCCTGCTTTTTTAATATGCTTCTCGATATACCCCCGCAATCTGTCTATAATAACCTTTTCATCGTCACATATAGCTATTTTAATAATATCATTCCCCAAGTATATTTCCTCCTTTGTGTTTTATACAATAACTATAACACAAAATAGAGGTTATGAACGAAATCCGGACTGAGAGGTCAAAATAATGGACTGAAATGCAATTTTTCATCTCTCACATTCTATAACACCATGATCCATTGTATAAACTTTATCGCACAGCACATCTATATCTTCCCTGTTATGACTTGCCAGGATTATCGTTGCACCATTCTCAGCC
>JBNMLR010000286.1:0-3845 GCA_050874945.1 Butyribacter sp.
ATTTAAAACAATACCACAAAATCTATTTTCGTGTCACTACAATCTTGTATTTTCGTGTATTTCCGCTTTCAGATTTCACTTTTACATAGAATGTATTTGTTCCGACTTCAAGTGTCTTGATGCCTGTACCTGTCATTGTTGAGTATTTGCTTACCTTTGTGGCACATATCTTTACGCTTGAAACACTGTTGCTTACAGTCAGTGTATATATTTTTGTTCCGTTGTCTCCAAGTACAAATTTACTGTCAAACGCATGATTTTTTATATAAAGCGTACTCAGATAATTGTTTGGATTTTTGCCGCCGGACGGAACATCACAGGCTTTCGCAGGCATATTTTCATATACCGGTATCGAAAATACCATCGACATATTTTTGTCTATCGCACCGTAAGCCGCAACTGTTTTGGTAGCCTCATTGTTCGGTGCTTCTATATTTCCCATATACTGATGATTATACCTGTTTTTAGATGTGACATTAAACTTTTCAAGATATAGCGTATTCTGTCCTATATTTATATAATTTTTTCCTATATACTGTGCACCGCCGACTAATGACTTGTATCTGTTGTTCCACGGACGAAGATAAGTCTTTCCTGTTTTCGCCCATCTCAATCCGTTTGCGACTGCACCTCCGGCAACAACGCTGTTATTTGCACCGATATTATAAAAATTGTATATTCCTTTATATCCTGACACCGTTCCCGATACAGAATTGCTCATTTTACTCGCGTTTATGACAACTTCCTGCTTCACTCGTGATGCAAGATGATAAGGACTTACCTTAGATTTTTTTGCAGCCGTCATAAATGTTTTTGAATATTTGACGCTCACATTTTTGCCACTGCTCTTATAGGTATATTTTTTGTTATGCATAGGTGTGTTTTTCAAGATATTTTCAACACCCGCCTGTGTCTGGCTTCCACTCTGGTATTCAAGGCTCTCAAACTGGAAAATTCCTCTCTCATCAAGGAAATTGCGCGGATCCATATAATATTTTACCGCTTTTTTTGATGCCGTAACCCAAGTGCTCCCATCGTATGGTATATACTTGTCCTTTGTCCAGTCATAAGCCTTTGACGCTGTCGATTTCCACGCATATGACTTGTTTATGCTCAAAAGATTAAGTCCGACTTTTGACTCATTATTTATGACAGTAGACCATTTTAGTCCTGTCTTATAAGGCTTAAACTCCCAGTATGGATATTTCTCATGAAGTTTTACAAGTTCAGTTATATAATCATCCGGAAATCCTGCCTTTTTCATGCTTTTCTTAAATTCAGCATTAGATTCAGGTGTACTTGTCGGCTTTTCGGTCGCTTTTGGTGTCGCCGTTGCCTCCGGGCTCTGCGTAGGTTTGGTTGTGACAGTCGGTTCTTTTGTCGCCGCCGGTTTCTGTGTCGCACTTACACTTTTATCCCTGATTATCTGAAAATATACATTGTCAGCCTGTATTTAGCCTGTATATGTAACTCCCGCAGATATGAACTTAACCTTAAAATATCTTTTTGATGAAACCGTTTTTTCGCCTGTGATAACAAACTGATCTCCTTTTTTTACAAGAATCTCCCTGCCTGTTGAATTTGTAAGAACAACAGCCTTTCCCGGTGTCTTTAACATATTAAGATTTCTGCTGCTCTTTGACACGCCCGGAAGTCCTGTCCCATATGAAACATTCACATTTCCTGCCGATATATATCCCTTATAAAATTTTCCCTCATATACAAATAAAGCATAATACCATCTTTGCAAGCCGGAATTTTTTTCACTGTATATTCTGACCTTTCTTTTTGAAGGAAGTGTGATCTTTTTGCCGTCTTTTGTAAGATACTCCTTTTTTGCGTTAAGATTTTTTCTTACATTTGTCTCCGTACTCACATAGCCGACTATTGAAGTATATGTTTTACCTGTCTTGAATTTTAAATACTTCTTATTTACATAACCGTTGAGATTTTTACTGTTCTGCGTAAATTTAATATGATACCAGTTGCCTTTTTTCTCGGTAACCGTAACTTTCTGCCCATTTGACAGCACAACTGCTGTTCCGCCTGCCTGCACTTTGGCATAGTTTGTCCCCGGTCCTTTTCTTACATTTAGATACCCGTTTACATTTACGACACCTATCGCATCCGCCTTAAGCTCTTTGTCACTCTTACTTAAATTAAAAATGAGTATAAAGCAAATAAATGTAATTGCAAAAAGTATATATTTTTTCTTCTTAAAAGGCTTTAAAGACATCTGAACATTATCTCCTTAATCTACGCTGTATATCCCTCAATCGTTTCATTTATCCTATAATCATTCTTATAGACACTATTTTCTATGTTTTAAACCGGTTTTGTTAATATAACGGTTTCATTATAAACATTGTCTGTTTAGTTATCACATTGCTATATATATTTCTGTCATTTACTTAAAACAATACTTATATATTTTTTTGTTATTTGTTTATCCTAAGCAGTTACTTTATAAACTCTTTCAACTGCTCCGTATCAAATTTATAATGCGAACCGCAGAACTGGCAGTTTACTTCAATAGGCTCACCGTCATCTATCATTTCCTGTAAATCTTTCTTTCCGATACTTGCTATTGCCTTTGATACTCTCTCGACCGAACAGTTACATTTATACTGTGTAGGTATAGTCTCAAGTATCTCCACAGCCATGCCCTCGAGCACATAATTTAAAATATCCTCAGGTGTCATTCCCTTATCAAGCATTTCCGTAACGGAATGAACCTCGCCAAGTCTTGCTTCAAGTTTGTCAATAACCTCATCATCAGTGTTTGGCATAACCTGAATGATAAAACCGCCCGCCTGACGAACATGATTGTCCTTGTCCATAAGAACGCCAAGACCTACGGAAGACGGAACCTGCTCAGATGTTGCAAAATAGTATGTCAGGTCTTCTGCTATCTCGCCTGATACAAGATGTGTCTGTCCATTGTAAGGCTCTCTAAGACCTATATCTTTTATAACATTTAAAAATCCCGGTCCGAGTGCCCCCGAAACATCAAGCTTGCCCTGTGCATTTGGAGGAAGTATGACATTCGGATTGTTTACATATCCCTTTACATCTGCATTTGAGTCAGCCGTAACAGTTATGCCGCCGATAGGACCTCCACACTCTATCTGGAGTGTGAGCACATCCTTCTCACCTTTCATCATGCTTCCCATCATTGAAGCCGCCGTGAGAAGTCTGCCGATAGCCGCTGTCGCTACAGGACTTGTGTTGTGGATAGACCTCGCTTTCTCAACAATATCCTTACTCGTAACAGCAAACGCTCTAAGCTGGTGGTCTGCCGCTGTTGCTCTAACTATATAATCTTTATATTCACTCATTTTTAATCTCCATTTCTACTTTTATATTATATTGGTAACAGTTCAGGCATAAAATGATAATAGGCAATACAATGAGCTTGTTCATTGTATTGTTATTTCTCTTTTTATGCTGGAATAGCCTTTCATTTCTGAAATGAAATATACAAAAGCTGCATTGCAGCGGCTGACAGCTTGCTGGCAGGTTTATGAATGTAGGAAATGTAAAGGCTGAACTGTTATTTTTATATCTTTCATTCAGGACGCTGTGCCACAAAATAAATCCTCTCGCTGTCCTCTTTCGCCACATTTTCCGTGAAAGCGTCATAAACTTCAAGACATGAAAGACCTGCTTTTTCAAGACACTCTCTCACAACATTGATCTCATACGCCTTCTGATGGTGTATTTCCTCCGACCTCTCAAAAAGATCGTTTTCATCATCAACAAGACTGTATATAGTAAGCAGATATTCATTGATGCCTGTATCTTCATGAAATTCATTTTCCCAGATAAAACTTGCATCCTCCCTG
>JBNMLR010000287.1:0-3814 GCA_050874945.1 Butyribacter sp.
ATATAATCACGATTGATACAGTTATAAAATCATAAGCACAGTAGGGCATCCTAACTCATATAAAGCATATGGTAAAATGCCCTTTTGCTCCTGTAATTGATAATTTACCGCACATTCATGACAAGTGCTGATTTTTCAACATTGCCTGTTGCAACCTGCTCAACGCTCTCATATTCATCTGAGTTTGTGATGATAACAGGTGTAACTGTGTTATATCCCGCACTTCTGATACCGTCTATATCAAATTCAAGAAGCGGCTGTCCTTTTGTAACCCTGTCACCCTCTTTTACGAGTGCCCTATAATGTTTTCCTTCAAGTTCAACAGTATTTATTCCAACATGAATCAGAAGTTCAAGACCATTATCTCCTGTCACTCCTATGGCATGAAGTGTATCAAATAAAGTCGAAACCTCTCCGTCAACCGGTGATACGACCAATCCCTCACTTGGAATGACTGCCATTCCTTTTCCGAGGATTTCATTTGCAAATGTATCATCAGGAACTTCTGAAAGTTTGATTGCTTCGCCCTTTAAAGGTGAATAGATTTCTTTTACTGCATTATCTTCTGCTGAACCGTCATTTCCTGCCGTAACCGTTTTCTGTTCACCTGCCGTGTCATTTGCTGTTTCCGTATTAACGGCTGTGCTGCTATCTGCCGCTGTAATATTTTTTATATCTCCTGCCGATGTCGCTGGTTTTTCTTCCTTATATAATACCCATGACACTGCAAATGCAACTGCTGTCGCAACTATTATTATAAGTGCATACTGTACCGTGTATGATGTTGTTATAAGGAAACCAAATACTCCTGTTATTCCGTATGCCGTTGCACCGACTCCTGTTATTCCTGCTACAAGTCCGCCGCACGCACCACCTATACATCCTGCTATAAACGGTTTGAAATATCTTACATTGACACCGAATATCGCCGGCTCTGTTATTCCAAGATAAGCTGATAATGCTGCCGGAAGTGCTACGCTCTTTGTCTTTGCATTTTTTGTCTTTATTGCTACTGCAAGGCAGGCTGCTCCCTGTGCCACATTTGCCGCTGTTGCTATTGGCATCCATGTGTTGATGCCGTTTGAACTTAAAAGTCCTGCCTCTATCGCATTATACATATGGTGAAGTCCTGCAACTACCGTCGGTGCATACAAAGTTCCGACTATCATTCCACCTATACCAAACGGAAGTGCTATAAGATTTGTTGCTGCTGAGAGTACCCAGTTTTCAACTGTTGAGAATATCGGACCTACAATGGTAAGTGTTATGTAACCTGTCGCAAGTACCGTAACAAGCGGTGTGACAAATAAATCTATTATCTCAGGTACTATCTTGTGAAGTTTCTTTTCTATCATTGACATAAGCCACACGGCTATTACAACCGGTATAACATGACCCTGATAACCTACAAGTTTTATGTCATACAATCCAAACCAGACAGATGCCGTAGGAATTTCAGATGCTTTCATTCCCGATACCGACCACGCATTTATAAGGTCGCTGTGTATCATTATCATACCGATAACTGCACCGAGAAACTGGTTTCCACCAAAAGTCTTTGCTGCACTTATCGCTATAAGTATCGGTAAATATACAAATGCCGCATTGCTGAACAGATGGATTATCGTGTATGTCGATGAATTTGCCATCTGCGGCCAGAGGTTGCAAAAGCCCTCCAAAAGTCCCATCAAAAGTCCGCTTGCGACGATTGCCGGGATTATCGGAACAAATATATCTCCAAGAGTCTTGATGGCACGCTTAAAGACATTCTGCTTTGATGCCGCTGCCGCTTTTACATCCTCTTTTGTTCCGCCCGATATATGTGCAAGTGCTATAAACTCATCATATACCTTATTTACAGTACCTGTTCCAAAGATTATCTGAAGCTGTCCTGAAGCCTCAAATACGCCTTTTACACCGTCAATATTTTCAACTGCTTCTTTACTGCATTTTGAATTGTCGGCAATAACAAGTCTTAATCTCGTGGCACAATGCGCCGCTGAAATTATGTTATCGCTCCCTCCTATTTTTTCCAGCACTTCTCCTGCTGCTTTCTTATAATCCATAACTTCATCCTCCATATTTTGGTATCATATTGCATTATTTATCTAAAACAATCAGTCCATATCTCTTACAATTTTTCTTATAGGGAGTACACAAGCCGGTGAAACTGAAAGTTCATCGATTCCCATCTCAACAAATCTCTCCGTAAGCTCTGTGTCGGCACCGAGTTCTCCACAGATTCCTGCCCAGATTCCCTCTTTATGTGCATTGTCGATAACCATCTGAATCATTCTGAGAATTGCCTCATGATGTGGGTTGTAGAACTCGTCAAGTTTTGAATTCTGACGGTCTATCGCAAGTGTGTACTGTGTCAAATCATTTGTTCCTATACTAAAGAAGTCAACTTCTTTTGCAAGAAGGTCACTTATGATGGCTGCTGCCGGAGTCTCAATCATGATTCCCTCCTCAACTTCGCCAATCTCAACACCTGCTGCCACAAGTTCTTCCCTCACCTGTTTTGAGATTTCTTTTATTCTTCTCACCTCGTCAACAGATGTTATCATAGGATACATGATAGCGATATTTCCATATGCACTTGCTCTGTATAAAGCACGGAGCTGTGTCTTAAATACTTCCTCTCTGGTAAGGCAGATTCTTATTGCTCTGTAACCCATTGCAGGATTTTCCTCTTTCTCAAGATTGAAATAATCAGCCTGCTTGTCTGCTCCTATATCAAGTGTACGGATTATGACTTTCTTTCCTGCCATTGTCTCTGCCACCTGCTTGTAAGCCTTAAGCTGCTCATCCTCTGTAGGATAATCACTTGCTTCAAGATAGAGGAACTCACTTCTGAAAAGTCCGATTCCTGCCGCATCATTCTGAACGACTGCCGCAAGGTCTGACGGATTTCCGATATTTGCGTATAATTTTATCTGTTTTCCTGACTTTGTGACTGTGTCTTTTCCCTTAAGGCTTTGCAAAAGTTTTTTCTGCTCTTTGGCTGCTTCCTGCTTCTTTAAATAATCGTTCATCGTAGCTTCGTCAGGTTCTACAATAATCTTGCCCTCAAAACCGTCGATTATACCCGTCTTTCCATTCCACTCCTCATCAATGTCAACACCGATAAGTGCAGGTATTCCCATTGTTCTTGCAAGGATAGCCGTATGTGAATTTGAAGAACCAAACTTTGTTACAAATGCAAGAAGTTTTGTCTTGTCCATCTGAACCGTCTCACTGGGAGCGAGGTCATCGGCAACAACTATAACAGGCTCATCACCTATATCACTGTCACTTGTCTTTCCACAGAGAACTGAGATAACTCTCTCTGAAATATCCTTTACATCAGCAGAACGTGCCTTGAAATAATCATCCTCCATATTTGCAAACATTTCTGAGAAATTGTCACCTGTAACTCCAACTGCATACTCAGCATTGACTTTCTGCGAAGTGATAATATTTTTTACTGAATCATTATAATCATCATCCTCAAGCATCATAGCATGAACCTCAAAAATCTCTGCGTTCATTTCACCGACTTCTTTTAATGCTTTCTCATAAAGACCGTGAAGCTGCTCAATGGCTTTTTCCCTCGCTGCTTCATATCTTGCTATCTCACCCTCAGAATCCTCTGTTTTCTTTCTAACAACAACATTCTGATTTTTTGAATAAAAACTAATCTTTCCTATTGCAATACCGCCAAAAATTTTCTTTCCAAAATATTCTTTCATAATTATCCTCTTTTCTGCACACGTTTTCTATGCCTGTCAAGTTTGTGCCAAGTGTGCGCAGACACAAATCTTGTGTGTGAAAA
>JBNMLR010000288.1:0-3800 GCA_050874945.1 Butyribacter sp.
ATATAAGAATGTAAAAAATTACCTTATTAAAAATGTTAAAGAAGCATAAAACAGGTTAATTACAGATAAGGTTACTGTTCGCAATTTATGGTGCGGACTGTAACGGATAAAGTGTCAAAAAATAGAAACGGAGGTTCACATGGCTAAACCTATAGTAGCGATAGTCGGACGACCAAATGTCGGAAAATCAACACTTTTTAATATGCTTGTCGGCGAACGCCTGTCGATAGTAAAAGATACTCCGGGTGTTACGAGAGACAGAATATATGCTGATGTAAACTGGCTTAATTATCATTTCACATTGATGGACACCGGTGGAATCGAGCCTGAGACAAACAACCAGATGCTCCGCCATATGAGAGAGCAGGCTGAGATGGCGATTGAGATGGCAGATGTTGTAATGTTCGTTGTCGATGTAAAACAGGGTGTTGTCGATGCTGATTATAAAGTTGCTGAGATGCTTAGAAAAGCACAGAAAAAGATAGTTCTTGTCGTAAATAAAGTAGATAATTTTGACAAGCTTATGCCGGATGTTTATGAGTTTTACAATTTGGGACTCGGAGATCCATACCCTATATCATCAATAGGCAAATTGGGAATTGGTGATATGCTTGATGAAGTTACGGCACTTTTCCCTGAAAATGAGGATGATGCTGAGGATGAAAGACCAAGAATTGCGATAGTCGGCAAGCCAAATGCAGGAAAATCATCTATCATAAATAAACTTCTCGGAGAAAACAGGGTTATCGTATCAGATGTTGCCGGAACTACAAGAGACGCAGTTGATACGGCAGTCAAGTGGAATGGCAAAGAATATGTATTTATAGATACGGCAGGTCTTAGAAGAAAAAATAAGATAAAAGAAGAAATCGAGAGATATTCGATACTCCGCACGGTTTCAGCCGTTGAGAGAGCCGATGTAGTAGTTCTTGTTATTGATGCGACTGAGGGTATCACCGAGCAGGACGCAAAGATTGCGGGAATCGCTCACGACAGAGGCCGTGGTATGATAATAGCCGTCAATAAATGGGATGCCATTGAAAAGGACAATAAGACGGTGTCTGAATTTAGCAAAAAGGTAAGAAATACATTATCATTTATGCCTTATGCAGAGATTATGTTTGTGTCGGCACTTACGGGACAGAGACTTCCAAAGCTGTTTGAGTCTATTGAGGTTGTTATACAAAATCATTCGTTAAGAATCGCAACAGGTGTTCTTAATGAAATCCTCACTGAGGCAGTTGCAATGCAGCAGCCGCCATCAGATAAGGGAAGAAGACTTAAGATATATTATATGACACAGGTGAGCGTAAAACCGCCTACATTTGTTATATTTGTAAATGATAAGAGACTTATGCATTTCTCATATACGAGGTATCTTGAGAACAAGATAAGAGAGGCATTTGGTTTTGCCGGGACACCTCTTAAGTTTATAATAAGAGAACTCAAAGAAAAATAAAAAGCCGGTATAAAAATCGAAGTCAGCTTTTTCATACCATGTTCAATGTTTTGAGCGGGAATGGAGATTGAAATGGGCGAAGATATGATTCATAACATAATATGTTTGGTGATAGGGTATTTTTGCGGGTGCATATCGAGTGGATATTTTGTGGGAAAATTCCATCATATAGATATAAGGGAACATGGGAGTGGCAATGCAGGTACTACAAATGTTCTGAGAGTTTTAGGTAAGCTGCCTGCACTTATAACATTTGTGGGAGATCTTGCAAAAGCTGTCCTGCCGATTCTTGTGATAAGGGTGTTCTTATCACCTGACAACTGGTATCTCTTATGTCTGTATATGGGACTTGGTGTGGTGCTCGGTCATAATTACCCTTTTTATCTTGGATTTAAGGGTGGAAAAGGTATTGCAGTTACGGCGGCTGTCGTGATGTCGGCTGCACACCCGCTTTTTATTCCAATCGGAACTTTGATATTTGCATTGATAGTTGCGTGTACGAGATATGTATCACTTGGTTCACTTGTCGTTGCGTGGTATATACCGGCAAATACCTTGATAATGCACAGAAATGATAAGGGATTTATACATATGATGGTAATCAGTCTGTTATTTACTGCCTTTGCATATTTCCAGCACAGGCAGAACATAGTAAGACTGATTCATGGAAAAGAGAATAAGATTGGCTCAAAAAAAGAGATGTAGTGGCAAAAATGTCACATTATTTTAGAAAAGAGAATGGTATGAGATGCACAAAAGACTGTGCAGAAATGGAGGATTATTATGAGTAAAGTCAGTTTTTTAGGTGCCGGAAGTTGGGGAACGGCACTTGCGATAATGTTAGCAAATAATGGTCATGAGGTAACACTCTGGTCGGCAGTAGCGTCAGAAGTTGAGATGTTGCAGACACACAGGGAACATAAAGACAGACTTCCGGGAGTTAAACTTCCTGAGTCAGTAGTTGTTACAAGTGACCTTGAAAGTGCGTGCAAAGGATTTGATCTTATAGTTTTTTCGGTAGCTTCACCTTATGTAAGGTCAACTGCTAAAAATGCTTCAGAGTTTATCCATAAGGGACAAAAGATAGTAAATGTCGCAAAGGGAATTGAAAATGATACATTGATGACACTTAGAGATATAATCTGTGAGGAAATGCCGGGAATGGATGTTTCTGTATTGTCAGGTCCAAGCCATGCAGAAGAAGTTTCAATAGGTATGCCTACTACTGTTGTTGTCGGTTCTACATCGAAAGAAACCGCAAAATATGTTCAGAAAATATTTATGAACGACCGTTTCAGGGTATATACAAGTCCTGACATAATCGGCATTGAGCTTGGCGGTTCTATCAAAAATGTAATAGCACTTGCGGCAGGTGTCTGCGACGGACTCGGACTTGGAGACAACACAAAGGCAGCACTTATCACAAGAGGTATAACTGAGATAGCAAGACTAGGTGTTGCTATGGGCGGTCATATGGAGACTTTCTGTGGTCTTTCAGGAATAGGTGACCTTATCGTTACCTGCACAAGCACACACAGCCGTAATCATAATGCAGGTGTGCTCATCGGAAAAGGAATGTCTATGGATGAGGCTATGAAAGAGGTAAATCAGGTTGTAGAGGGTGTTTATTCGGCAAAAGCTGCATTTGCACTCGCAAAGAAATACAATGTTTCAATGCCTATCGTAGAGCAGATAAATGAGGTGCTATTTGACGGAGTATCTGCCACTGATGCAATACAGACACTTCTCACGCGTGAGGAATGTCATGAGTATCAGGGACTTACATGGGATGATGACAAATAAAAATGATATTGCACTTTACGGCTATGGGACGAAAAGTGCCAAATAAAAGTCATGTCTTTAAATGTAAAAGCATATCCTTTAAAAAAGATGCTTGTGAAACTAAATATATTTATACGATTTCAGTATGTACTATGATAGTTTTACAAATATTTATAAATATGATTAGGAGGGTATGCAGCATAATTTACATAAAATTTATGCTATGCAGATTATGTATAAGATTATGAATGAATATGATGATAACAGAGAAATGCCAGTTGATACACGTTCACAAAAGATAATGAGAGCGCGGCTGGCATTTTCTGACAATTACGAGGATACGCAGGAAAGTGTGGGTGACACTTCGTCACTTATGACAAAGATTACACTGCTTTTACTTATATTTTCTGCCATTCTCGTTTTGTGTTTTGGAGATCTTACGATTGGAAATTATAGTAATAAACCTATCAGACAGGCATTGTCGAAAGAGGGTACGGTCTGGCATGATATGGTTGAATTTACTGGAAATTTTATAAGTGATGTTATGGAGGACCTGAAT
>JBNMLR010000289.1:0-3788 GCA_050874945.1 Butyribacter sp.
ATACCATGCTTTAACTGAGTCAAAATCCATATCATATTTTTCACACAATTCTTTTACTTCTTCCTCCGTAAAACCATAGTATTTTGTGATTGGTTTTGATTTCAACATTGTATATTCACGAAAATTGTTAAGAGCTGACTCATCCTTAATCTTTTTGATAGGCAGAATTCCGGTAATATATCCAAGTGCTAAAAATGCTTTTGACTCCTCCGATTTAAACAGTGAATGAAGAAATCGCAGGTAATTGTGCACAAGTTCTTTGTCATCACTGTTTCTGATAACGCAATCCCATTCATCGATAATAATTACAAATGGGATATTTGTTTTATGATAAATTTCATTTAACAGCATATGAATGTCTTTACTATAATTTAATGACTCTGCATATATTTCTTTAAAATCATCATATACAGATTCTTTGATTGACTCTATCAAATCCTTTTGATGAAAATCCCAAAAAGAAGAAATATCCAGATGAATAACATTATATTTGTTCATGTATTTCTTGTAGTCTGAATGGGAAGAAATCTTTGTTTTTTCAAAAAGTTTTGATGAGTCGCAACCGAGACTGTAATATGCGTCTATCATACCGGCAGCGTGTGACTTGCCAAAACGCCTTGCATGGCTTACGGCGATACATTTATTTTCGGTTGATAATCTTAAATTTAATTGTTTCAATAGTTCTGTTTTATCTACATAGATCATACTATTTTTAGCCTGTGTAAAGCTTTCATTTGTCGGATTGAAATATATACCCATTTAAACACCCCATTTCTTATAAAAAATAGTTAGTATTTGCGAAAAGATTATTAGTATCATCTGATTGTTTTTAGTATATTTTGTTTCGGGTATAATGTCAATTATGTGAACCTGAGCAATTTTGTGGTATGTTATCACTCCTGTTTGCTATACAAATAACTATTAAAACCGGAAAGATATATAATTATGCCAAAAATCGTGAAAAGTGGTCAAAAACTTGGGAAAAGTGGTAAAAACAGCAAAAAAATAAAAGAATTTACCACTTTTCCCTTATTTTCGACCACTTTTCCCAAAAAAACAAATATTGCCAAATTATATGATATAATATCTTCACAAAAGAAAATGCTGAAAAGCAGAAAAATACATAAAATATAGGAGGCAGATTATGAGGAGAAATTTAAGAAAAATGGTAACATTTGGTTTGGCAGTGGCAATGGGAATTTTGCCAATGGGTGCACATAGCAACATAGCTTCTGCACAGGAACAAGAACAGACCGGGACATTGGTTATGACAAAGGAGGATGAGATTGACAGCTTTGATGACCTTGCAGGAATGACATTAGATATGAGTAATAAAAATATTGTGCCTGATGAAAATGGAAAGGTAGAAATTGATGTAAATGATGCTGTTCAGCAGGGAAATATGGCAAGAAGTATGATACCAGGAAGTGTGAAATTTAAAATAGAGAATTTAACATTTAGTATGACTGGGGTGTCTGAATTAAATAGACCAATACAAAATATATATGTAATGAATAGTGAGATATATGTTACGCAGACATATAGTATAAACGATAAACATAAAAAACAGGGAAATGTGAAAATTTCAAGGTGTGTAATTGATACAAAGGACAATAAAACTGCTAAGAAAGTCGATGATATGAATATTGAAGGTGTAGGACATGGTCAAAATCTGATTCCGTATCAGTACAATAATAAACAGTATTTTATTGTATGTGCCAATGCAGTAAAAAATTATCAGACAAATGGTAAAGAAGTTTGGGAAGCAAATAAAATTGGTAGTATTGTATATGACGCAGGAACTACTAAAACAAGTGAAGATATCAATATACTTGATGATACAGAATATTCAAATAAAACAAGAGAACCGTTTAATAATATAAGAAGATGTGCGGTTTATGTGTCTCCGGATAATAAAAAGATGCTCATGTTTAAACAGAATACACAAAAAGCGGTTCAATATTCATTTTATGATTTTGATGTGGTAAAGCAAGTGTTGGCCGGTAATTCAGTTAAAGATATGAGCTTTAAGTATAGTGATAAATTACAAGCAGCATGTTATGATTATGAGATTAATTCCAATGATTTACCAGTTAGTCAATTACAGGGAATTGCAATTGATAATAGTTTAAATATATATATTTGTCGTGATGGTAATAATAATAACAATTGTAGAGCAGAGCTTTGTGTAATGTTCAAGTTATCAAAGAAAACAAAAATATATGATGTATATGGAGAAATAAATGAAATAACAGATGCTTTACATGATGATTCAGTTGAATTAGAAATTGAGGGAATACAATTAACAAATGATAAAATATATATAGGAATGGCACCTAAAGAGGAGAAATATAGAAAGTATGCATATATATATGCTATTGATAGAAGCTACATATATTAAGTTTCAATAAAATATGTTTCTTTGCAACAAAATTCAAAGAAAGCTGTCTTATATTATAAGAGATGATATGATGCGGGTGTTAAGAGCAAAAAAGTGTGCAGAACAGAAATGGAGGTTCAGTATGAAAAAAGAAAAATATATTTTAAGGAGAAAACTTATAGGTAGTTTGCTTTTAAAAAACAGTATGATGATTGGCATTGTTATTTTTGCTGCAGTAACGACAATGTTTATGCAGCCTGGTAGAACTTCAGCGGCAAAGAAAAAAACAAAACAGACTCAGGAATATGTTTCTATGAGTTTCAAAAAAGGTGTGCTTACAATTAAAGGAAATGGTGAGATGGGAGACCCTATAAAAACAACTGTATATGAAAATAAAAATATAAAAAAAGTTGTAATTAAGGATGGGATTACAGCAATACCGGATTACGCATTTGAAGATTGTAAAAAACTCACAAGTGTAAAAATATCATCTACGGTTAAAAAAATTGGAATAGGAGCATTTGGAAATACTTCCTTAAAAAGTATTACCATACCTAAATCAGTAAAAAAACTGGGTGAGGGTGTATTCTGTGATTGTAAAAAACTGGAAAGTATTACAATGCCCGGAAATGTAGGAATAATAAAAGATGAAGACCCGGATTATGAATATCAGCCAGGTTCATTTTTAGGTAGAAAGTGTAACTCACTTAAAAAAGTGAAATTTACAACAGCACTTAATATTAATATGCTTAAAAGAGTCGGCAGAAGTGGCGGTTTTGAAGTTATGGCAAATGATCCGAAGTATAAGAGTGTGAACGGATTGTTATATTCAAAAGACGGAAAGACACTTTTAAGGATACCGCTTGGAAGAAAAAAGGTGGTTATATCAGATAAGTGCACAACAGTAACAGCAGGAAGTTATGGGTATGAGATGTATTTTATGGACAGTACAATGAGTGAGATTGTATTTCCAAAAACAGTCAAAAAAATAATATTTGATGATACTTTGGTGGATTCAGATCATTATGAATGTAAAAACATAAAAGTAACATTAAATATGGATTATCTTGATGATGAGTCAATACAGAACTTGTGGAGAACAAATAAGTATTGGAAAAATTCATTAAAGGATGAACTGTTAAGAAAAGGTTTTGCAAAGTTAAATGAAGAAAATGAGCGTATGTTAATGCTTAGCGATGGTTATTTGTGCGGTTATATTATGAAAGAGGGCAGTGATGTTGATGATGAGTCAACATGGGAAAAAATAGACGGACTTGTAATACCTGACAATGTTAAAACAATAGGCTGCGGTGCATTTGCAGGATATTCAATATGCAGTATAACGCTTGGAAGTTCGGTAGAGTGCATAGACTCATTAGCATTTGGAGGGTGGTCATCAAAGGCGGGC
>JBNMLR010000290.1:0-3788 GCA_050874945.1 Butyribacter sp.
GGTGATAGTCCATCCGGTACTAAAATCGTAAATCTCGCCTTTTGAAAGTGTCATATTGTCAACATTTGAATTGGCAACCACGACTAAAAGGACGATTATCTCTATTGCAAGAGCGACCCATATAAGTTTTTTTAGTATTTTCATAGTTCTCCTCACATATCTTCTCTTAATAGGTAATTGCGAAACTAATGATATGTTGTGCTATTTGCACAATTTAATCGCAATTTATGGTAGTTTCGCAAATATCTACTTCTCTTAAACAGGTATTGTTAGTAATAATATACACAAAATGGGGATATAAGGCAAGGCGGTTGTGGTGGCATACAATAAGTTCTCCCGGCTTGCGAATTTGTGAGATGATGAACTCCAAAATCCAGATGCTTGACTGTTCAAACAAAATAAGAAAAAACCCTCATAAGTTGCGACCTTATGAGGGTTTTGTTTTGGTGTTAATTAACACTGCTATCTTTCATTTAGCTAACTTAATCATAACACATCAAATCAGCTATTACAAGTATATCTTTTTTCATTCATTTTATGCCTGTTTTTTCATGACATTGTGATAGAGGAAAGATAAGAACGAAATTGTATTCAAGCGATTTACAAAACTCAGAGAAGTGGCAACTCCTTGGGAGGGTTCTCGTTTTGGACGGATGAGCATCCGTTAGGTTAATTGACGATAAACGATTCTAATATATAGGCTTTAACTTTTGGAAAAAGTGATATAAAGTGGAATTAGAAATCAAAAAAGGAGGAATGCCATATGGGATGAATTTTGCTTTTTGTAATATTTGAAAATGTATTAATTGTCAGTCAAACTATTTTTGCAAATATAATATCTCAGTTAATATTAGAAAAAATGGAAAAATAGAGAAATGTTACATATTATTATCGAGAAAGGCAGTTTGTTTTAAGTCAAGCTGCCTTTTTGAGTTGCAAAGGTAAAAAAATATCATATTATCTGTATTGCAATTAGAAAAATATCGTGTTAATATAAAGCAAATGAAACAATTAAGCAAATAATCTTAGCATCTGTATGTGTTTATTTAAGTGCATATTCATAAAATCTGATTTCTTGAGAATTCTTTGCTTATTAAATCATTACACAAACAATAAAATAGGCGGAGAATGATAAGTAAATCATTATTTTTATGTGATATTGTTATAGAACAACTATAATATTGGATGTTAATATCATACAATTAATGTTAGTTTGAAAGTTTTTTAAGTATTATACTTTGTATTCTCCGCAGAAAAAGAGAGGAGAATGACTATGGAAAGTAATAATGAGAAGAAAGCAAATATACAAAATAAAGCAAATGATATAGGTATTTACCGAAATCATAAGGATGGAGTCGCATACAAACTTTTTTCAGGAAAAAAGGAATCGTTGTCATTGTATAATTGTTTAATGAAAACGGACTATAAAGACCCGGATGAACTGGAAATAGTGACATTAAACAGTGCTATTTATATAGGAAGAAAAAATGATAATGCGATTATATTGCATTTTAATATGTTGCTAACTGAATTTCAGACAACATTTAATCCCAATATGCCACTTAGAACACTTATATATGTAGCAAATGAGTACGAAAAGTATATAGCACAAAATCAACTTAACCTATATTCAGAGTATATACAGGAAGTACCGACACCGCATTTTGTAACATTGTATTATGGCAGTAAAGAGCAACCTGAAATGCAAAAGTTAAAATTGTCGGATGCGTATAAATGTAAAACAAACTGTCCGGAGCTTGAACTTACAATGACACAGTATAATGTAAATCCAAGATACAATGAAAAAATGAAAGAGCGTTGTCCGGAACTTGACGGATACATAAAATATGTCGATAAGACAAGAAAGTATCATAAAGATGGCATGACATATGAAGAAGCCGTAAAAAAATCAGTAGATGAATGTATAGAAGAGAATATTTTAAAGGAGTTTTTTATAAAAAATAAGGCGGAGGTTATCTCAATGACTATATTTGAATATGACGAAGAAGAACATATGAGACTTGAGAGAGAAGAACAGTATAGAAAAGGTGAAGAAATGGGAGAAAAGCGTGGGGAAGAACGTGGTGTGAATAAAAAGCTTAAAGAGCAGATAAGAAAGAAACTATCAAAAGGGAAAACAATACCTCAGATAGCTGATGCTCTTGAGGAAGATGAGCAGACCATTAAAAATTTGATTTTGGAGATAGAAGCAGAAGAACAGACAACAAAATAAACAAACAAGTGAAAACAATTTAAAAGTTAAAATAAAGATAAACAAAAAAGCCTACCGCATTAACTATACGGTAGGTCTTTTTATTTGCCATAAATCTAATTATCCAAGTGACTCAATTCCCGGATTCGCTATCTTATTCATAATACGGAATGCAATGTTTTCACATTTCCAGCCCCATGTTTTTGATGCCGAGTATTTTTTATTTACTCCGTCAAAACCTGTTCCATGATAGAATGTCTGACCGGGTTTGCTGTAATGTGTGGCAAGTCTCTCGGCTGTCATAAGGATATTTTTTTCTTTGGTGTCAGCATTTATTCCTTTAGCTGAATCGCTGTAGACACCGAGTCCTGTGAGATTGTTGTCTTTTACGGCACGCTTGCTTTTGCCCCAGCCTGATTCAAGGGCTGCTATTGAAGTCATGGCAATGGCATTTATGCCATATTTTTTCTCTGCCTTGACAAATGCAGGTGCAAGTTCTTCAAGGTTAGTTCCCTCAAGTGCATTCTTTAAAGTTTTTGTGCTTACATTTGACGGTTCAAATATGTTTTTGGAGTTTATTGAAACAACAACATATTTTGAAACGGTATTTTTAACCTTTTTTGTATCTTTGATTTTTTTCTGCATATTTTTAACTTTTGCAGTATTTTTGTTTATTGATGACTTAATGGCTTTTTTTGAGTGTTTAATATTTTTCTTTATAGATACGGTATCCATAAGTCCGGAAATTTTTTCAAAATCAGGTAATACGGTATTATTATCTGAAGATGTTTTTGTTGCTTTTGAAGAAACTTCCTGATTGAGATATATGCTAAGCGATGAGTCATATTGTTTAGCATATGATTTTAATGACCGTGATGGCTCAAAAACATCTGAAACGGTTACACAGTTGGTCTCTTCGCTGGCATTATCTTTAAGCGTGTTGATGGAAGATAACTGTTTTTTCTTTGATGATATAACGCGTTTCGTGCGTGAAGCCTTGTTCTGTGTAGTCTGAAGTTCAGAAGAAATTTTATTTAATTTTTTCTGAAGATGTTTCATTGTAACAGTTACAGTCTTGCCTATTATTGGTTTGTATTGTTTTGGCTCCTGATTTTTATTCTTTTTTGACACAGTATTTTTTTTGCTGCTTCCTTTCTTAGTGGAAGTGTTTGAAGTATTAGTCTTTTTTGTGGTTGTTTTTTTAGACTGTGAAGTATTTTTAACGGAAGATGACTTATCACTGTCTGTCTTATTGCCTGTTGTGTTTGAAACTGTATTATCTGAACTGTTGTCAGTGTCAGCAGTTTTTTCATCAGATTGTTCATCGTTGTCTGATGTCTGCTCATCACTGTCCGATGCATCAACAGAACTTATAGCAACACTGTTATCTGCATGAACCGTAGATAATGAGTTTATGTGACTGCTAACCGGGATGAATACCAAAGCACAAGCAAGACTTATGGCTGAAATTTTAACTAATTTGTTTTGTGAAAATAGTTTTTTTCGCATAAAAATCTCCTAAAAACTAAATGTGTATTCATTTATAATTGAAAATTATATTTATTAATTATAACAC
>JBNMLR010000291.1:0-3778 GCA_050874945.1 Butyribacter sp.
GACAAGATACTCAGCGGTAAACCTGAGGAGAGGCGTGAACTTTTTGATGAGGCGGCGGGAATCGTTAAATATAAGAGAAGAAAAGCTGCCGCACAGAAAAACCTTGAAGAAGAAGAACATAATCTTGAGAGAATTGAAGATATTCTCTCCGAGATAGAAAAACAGGTAGAACCTCTTGAAAAGCAGGCGGCAAAGGCAAGACAGTATCTTACATTCCGTGATGAGCTGAGGGTTCAGGATGTAAATATGTTCCTTATCGAGTATGACCGTATCCATGAGGAAGTAAAAGGCTTTGAGGAAAAGCAGGCGATTGCTGATAATGACCTTAAAAATGCCAATCAGGAATATGAAAAGAGCAAGCGTGAGTATGAGAGAGTACAGTCAGAACTTGACGAAAAGATAAAGAGCATAGAATTAAAAAAAGACAGACTGAACCAGTCACGAGTCATGTTAAACAACTGCGAGGGTGATGTAAGACTTTTAAACGAGCAGATAAACGGTATCAGACAGAGCGAAAATCATTATAGGGAAGCTATAAAGAGTTATAAAGAGCGTATAAAAAACTTTGAGGATGAACATAAAAAGTATGCCGCCCAAAAAGAGGAAAACAGCAGAAAGACAGAAGAAATAAAGTCTTTAGCAAAAGAAAATGAAAAGTTTATTGCAGAAAAAAAAGAGAAAGCTCTTGAAATAGAAAACGATATAAAAACGGTTCAGGATATGAAGCTTGCAGGCATACATGCGGCGGCTGACATAAGAAGTGAAGAGTTAAAATATAAGACTTTGCTCGAACAGAACAATATTAAAAGAGCCGAGTTAAATAAGAGAGTGCTTGCAAATAAGTCTGAGGCATCTGTTCTTACGGAGACAATATCATCACATAAAAAAGTTTATGATGAGATAACCGAAAAGATAAAAGCGATAGATGATTCCAATGCAGTTATGCAGGAAAAGTTTAACGGAACAAACGAAGAAAATCAGAACAGACGAAGAGAGCACAGCGACATACAGCAGAAATTCCATATGGAAAATTCAAGGCTTAATTCTCTTAAAAACATGACTGAGAGATATGAGGGCTTCGGTCAGAGCATAAAGCGTGTCATGGAGAGAAAAGAGGACACACCGGGAATAGTAGGTGTAGTAGCCGACATAATAAGGGTGAAAAAAGAATACGAAGTTGCCGTGGAGACTGCACTTGGCGGAAGCATACAAAATATCGTAACCGACAATGAGCAGACGGCAAAAAAAATGATAGAATACCTGAAAAAGAACAGGTATGGACGAGCTACATTTTTACCGCTCACAAATATTCACAAAAAAGCGGCAAATAATGCAAGAAACATTATGGCTGAAAAAGGTGTCATCGGAATGGCATCTGAGCTTGTGTCGGCAGATGAGAAGTATAATGACCTTGTTAATTATCTTCTCGGAAGATTTGTCGTTGTCGACAATATAGACAATGCCATAGCACTTGCGGCGAAGTATCATCATACACTCAGGATAGTAACGACCGAGGGAGAACTTTTAAATCCGGGCGGTTCAATGTCGGGTGGTGCATTTAAGAATAATAATAATCTTTTAGGCAGACGAAGACAGATAAAACAGCTTGAAGAAGATGTTGAAAAACTTAAAACAGGGTTAAAGGAGATTGTTGCACAGATAGAGCAGGGAGAAAAAGAGATAAAAGACCTGCGTGAAAAAATCAGTGCCAACAACAGGCTGAGACAGGATTTAGTCGTTAAACAGAACACGGCAAAAATAGGCTATGAGCGTGCGGCATCTGACCTTAAAAAGAGTGAGGAACAGCTTGAACTTATCAGAATCGAGGGAATGAGGATAGAGGAGGATAAGGACAAGTTAAAAGGTGTTATGGATGGCATTAACCGCAGGATTTCAGAGAGCGAAGACGAGACAAAAGATTTTGATGAAAAGATAGGTGTGTATCAGGAGAAACTTGATAAAATAAGAGAAGAACTTAACCTGTTAGAACAAAAAGACTCTGAGTTTACGCTTGAGATAACATCACTTGCACAAAGCGAGGGCTTTATAAATGAAAATATGCTCCGTACAAGTGAGGGCAAAAAGACTGTATCTGAGCAGCTTGAACAGACTGTCGAGGACAGTAAAAATATCGGCGGTCAGATTAAACAAAAGCAGGATGAGATATTAAAAACTCAGAATACCATCAAAACAACAAAAGAAGAGATAGAAAAAGCAGAGATTGAGATTGAAAAACAAAATCTGGAAAAAGAGGAACTTTCTGAAAAAAACAAGACTTTCCTTGACAAGAGAGAGGAATTGTCAAAAAATATAAATGAACTCGAAATGGAAAGTTTCAGACTTGCCGGAAGAAAAGAAAAGCTGACGGAGAGTCTTGACAATTATACAAATTATATGTGGGAACAGTATGAACTTACATATCACAGTGCATTAGCACTTAAAACGCAGACAGAGCTTACCGTATCAGGAATGAAAGCCAAGATAGCAGAGATTAAGAAACAGATAAAATCATTAGGCTCAGTAAATGTAAATGCAATAGAGCAGTATAAGGAAGTATCTGAGAGATATGAACTCTTAACTACACAGCATGATGATCTTATTGAGGCTGCAAAGGTTTTGGAGGAGATAATAGAAAATCTCGATAATGATATGCGAAAACAGTTTGAGGAGCAGTTTGCGGAGATAAGAAGCCGTTTTGACAAAGTGTTTAAGGAACTGTTTGGCGGCGGTCGTGGAACACTCGAACTTATGGAGGATGAGGACATTCTTACGGCAGGTATAAAGATAATCGCACAGCCGCCCGGAAAGAAACTGCAGAATATGATGCAGCTTTCAGGTGGAGAAAAGGCACTTACCGCTATCGCGCTACTGTTTGCGATACAGAGCTTAAAGCCGTCACCGTTCTGTCTGCTCGACGAGATAGAGGCGGCACTTGATGACTCAAATGTAGACAGGTATGCGGAGTATCTTCATAAACTGACGAAAGATACACAGTTTATTGTTATCACGCATAGGCGAGGAACAATGAATGCGGCGGATATTCTCTGCGGAATAACGATGCAGGAAAAGGGTGTTTCGACACTTGTATCGGTTAATCTGCTTGATGAGAAAGAGATTGCGAATTGATTTTAAAATGTAGATAAATTAAATAAAGAATTTGGAGGAATTATGTGGGAAAGTATTAAGAATAAGTTTAGGAGAAATAAACATATTGAGGAAGAACAGAAAATTGAAACGGAAAACTTACAGAATGAGGAAGTGGCAAATTCAGAAACAGAAACCTCTTTACAGGACGGGGAAATAAATGTCAATTCTGATGCAGAGAGCCTGCAGAATGAGGAAGTAACACATTCAGGAGCAGAGTCTTTACAGAGTGGTGGATTTGCACAGGATATGGTTACAGAAGCATCAAGTGGAGAAAGTAGTTCGGATGATGGAGCTGTTCATTCAGAAGCAGAGTCTTTAAAGAATGAGAATGATATTCATTCAGAAACAGAAAGTTTATCACATGACGACGTTGTAAAAGCATCAAATGAAAGCAACAGTTTTGCTGATGAAACCATTTCAAACGAAACATCAAGTGAAGATAGCATTTCAGATAATGAAAATATTTCAAATGATGCAGCAGATAATTCGCAGAATGTTGATGATGGCGAAATCAAGACGGCAGGGGAGTCTGAGCAGGTTTCTGAAGTTGTTTCAGAGGAGGAAGTTAAGGCGGAGGAGTCTGCCGAGAAGCCTAAGAAGAGAGGATTTTTTGGAAAACTTATCGACGGTC
>JBNMLR010000292.1:0-3775 GCA_050874945.1 Butyribacter sp.
CTCCATTTCTGTGGTAATGTTTGTTTTTGACGGATTTAACTTGTTTCTTTTTCCACCAGTGTCCATGAGACACTTTCGGAAATGACTTCTTTTTTGTCTATGAGATTTAATAGCTGCATTGCCGCTTTCTGTCCGACTCTCCTTGTGCCGTGGGCAAGAGAAGTAATCTTTATCGGTGACAGGTCGCTTAACTGGCTGTTATCAAAACTGACTACGGCAATATCATTCGGGACATTTATGCCGTTTTGCATAAGCAGTTGTATGAGATGATAAGCTATCTCATCATTGTAGCACACGACAGCACTGCATTTTGAAACTACGGTGTTTGCAAATCCCTCAAGAAAATTGCCTTCCCCTCTTAAGAGCCGTTCTCTCGAAACAGTATCAAACCATAGGATATTGTCATCAGAAAAACGAAGATTTGCCTCAGTGATGGCTTTTAGATAGCCACTGTATCTGCCGTGTCCCTGAAGATCATCAACTTTAAAAATTCCTGCAATGTTTGTATGCCCCTTATTTATGAGATAATTTGTAAGCTGGTATCCTCCGCCTATATTATCATCTGTTATGGAAACATGGTCTGATAATGCAGGGTAGTTTCCATATATAAATATGATCGGAATATCACGCTGTTCAAATTGCTGATAAAGGTCAAGGTTTGGCGATGGAAGTGCGGTCTTTGAACCCTCCATGATAAGACCGTCAATGTTTAACTGTAAAAGTTTTTGTAAAATCTTTCGCTCCTCGTCAACTCTGTTCTGTGTCGCATACACATAAACGGCATAATTTTTTTTGCTGAGACTGTGCTGTATATCTTTTAATACATTTGGAAAAATGTAATCATTTATATAAGTAGTAACAACGGCAACGCTGTTGCTTTTTGGATTTTTATTTTGTTTTACTATGCGTGAACCACTGCCCTGACGGCGTTCTATAAGTCCGTTAGATACAAGAACGGCAAGAGCGTTTCTCGCAGTCTGCCTGCTTACGTTATTGTTTGTTGCGATTTCCAGTTCGGTAGGAAGAAAACCGGTGTCATCGTATAACCCCTGAAAAATTTCTTCCTGAAGTTGGTTTGCGATTTTTAAATACTTGGCTGGCATATATGCCTCCTCCTGTTTTATGCTTGATGCTTTAAAATAATAACAGTTCAGCCTTTCGTTTTAGAAATGAAAGGCTATTCTGCCATAAAAGAAAAAATTGGCATACAATGAACAAGCTCATTGTATTGCAATTTCTCCTTTTATGACCCAACCATTACTCTTGATAACTGTATTGTACTACATATTATAGAGTTTTGCAATTTATTTGTATTTTTTATGCAAAAAGAAGAATACAAATAAATAACAAAAAACGATATATAAAGTTTGAATTGTCGGATTTAATAATCGATGTTGGATTATGTTAGAAAAAGTGTGAAAATTTCATATAAAATGAGCGGCGAAAACATAATATTTATTCAAAGTGCATAAATGAATTTTGGAGAAAACGAAAAATAAGAATGATGCGAGATTTAAAACTGCACAAAAGAAAAGATGAAAATATGTGCAAAATAGTGAATATGTATCTTAAAAAACAACGGATAAAATAATTTGTTATCAAAAAAATGCACAAAAGTGTGCAAAAAAGTAAAAAAGGCTTGACTTTTTTGTTAAGATTGACTAATATATGGTGTATAAAATAAATCGTTGACAAAAACGATCGAAATAAAGGAGGAGTAATCTATGAGAATGAAGAAAGTTTTAGCAGCAACACTTACAGCAGCAATGGTATTTTCACTTACGGCGTGCGGATCATCAGGAGAGTCAGCAGGAGGTTCAAGTTCAAAAGATGCAAGTTCAGGCTCATCAAAATCTGACGACCTCATCTCTATCGGATTTGCACAGGTTGGCCACGAGTCAGACTGGCGTACAGCAAGTACAGAGTCTTGCCGTTCAACATTTTCTAAAGAGAACGGATATGATCTTTCATTTGTTGATTGCGACAACAAATCAGCAGACCAGCTTGAGGCAGTAAGAAACTTCGTTGAGCAGGAAGTTGACTACATAATCATTGATCCTATTGTTGAGACAGGTTGGGATACAGTATTAAAAGAAGCAAAAGATGCAGGTATCCCGGTACTCGTTATCGACCGTAACATCAAAGCTGATGAAAGTCTTTACACAGCATGGGTAGGTTCAGACTTCACGGCAGAGGGTGAATCAGCAGGTGCTTGGCTTAAAGCATATCTTGAAGCTAAGAAAAAGACAGACAAAGTCAACATTGTAACTATTGCAGGTACAAACGGTTCTTCAGCACAGATCGGACGTACAAAAGGTTTCAACAAATATGTTAAGGCAAACGGCTGGAACCTTCTCGATGAGCAGGACGGTGACTTCACACAGGATGGTGGACAGAAGATCATGGAGTCTTATCTTAAGTCATACAAAGACATTGATGTAGTTGTATGCCAGAACGATAACGAAGCATTCGGTGCCATCGATGCATTAAAGGCAGCAGGTAAGACATACGGTAAAGATGGAGACATAATTATTATCTCATTCGATGCTACAAATGCAGGTCTTAAAGATGTAAAAGATGGTTCTATCAATGCAGACTTCGAGTGTAACCCACTTGCAGCTCCATATGTAGAGGATATCATCAAGAAGATTAAAGACGGCGGAAAACCTGACAGCCAGAAAGTATATGTTGATGAAGCCTGCTTCGCTTGTGATGATACAGTTTCATCATTCAAGACAGATGAAGGAAAAGACATTACTATGACAGTTGTTGATGACAGCGTTCTTAAAGAGCGTGCATACTAAGATATGTTTACGATTTGGCTGTATTGATTAAACACACAGATGTTTGAACTATACAGTACAGGTATAGGAACAAATTTAGGCATATATAAAACAAAATATAAGAGAATCCGAACAGCATTCCTGACGGTACGGAATTACCAGTTTAGACAAAGTTAAGGTGCTTAAACCGGATTCTCTTATTGTTTTGAAAATATATGAAAATTTTTAAGAAGATATGAATATTGAAATTTTCATATGTTCTCAAAAAAGACATGAAAGGAGACGGTGTAGATGAAGGAAAATGAAGTTTTAACCATGCGTGGCATAAACAAGACATTTCCCGGAGTAAAAGCTTTAAGCGGTGTTGATTTTACACTTAGAAAAGGAGAGATACACGCCCTTATGGGTGAGAATGGTGCAGGTAAATCGACACTGATAAAGGTACTTACAGGTGTATATGACTTTGAAGCCGGCGAGATACGAGTTGACGGGATAGATGGACCTGTCGTAAATCATTCAACACAGGAGGCACAGGAAAAAGGAATTGCGACGGTTTATCAGGAGGTAAACCTCTGTCCTAACCTTACGGTTGCGGAAAATCTTTTTATAGGAAGAGAACCAAGAAATGCTCTTGGACTTATCCAGTGGAAAAAGATGAACAAGATGGCGCAGAAGATAGTAGATGATCTTAACATAGACATTGATGTTACTGTGGCACTTGAAAATTATTCGGTTGCATTGCAGCAGATGGTAGCCATTGCGAGAGCAGTGGATATGGATTCAAAGGTTCTTATTCTTGATGAGCCGACATCTTCACTTGATGACAGTGAGGTAGAGAAACTATTTAAGATGATGCTTAGGTTGAAAAAAGAAGGTGTAGGAATTGTTTTTGTTACACATTTCCTTGAACAGGTTTATGCCGTATGTGACATGATAACCGTTCTTAGAAATGGTGAACTGGTTGGCGACTATCCGGTTGCAGAACTTCCAAG
>JBNMLR010000293.1:0-3770 GCA_050874945.1 Butyribacter sp.
ACATATCCCTCTTCGGTCGTAACAAGGTTGTTAGCAATGTTTGATTTATCGACCGTGTTATCCAATGCGTCATATATACTTGAAAGTGTGTACACATAACTCCAAGAAGAATTTCCACCATAATATACTTTTCCAGTTTCTACATCGAGATAGCTTCCGATTGGTGTTGAACTATCTGGCTCACCTATTCCAAGACTATACCGTTCGTACCCCGACCAATCTTGAGCCATTCTTTTTATTTTTTCTTGATAAATCACCTTATTTTCAACAGGATTTGTACTCGTTTTCGACAGTTCACTGTCTATCACTGTTTTATTCGCTCCCGCTTCTATCCCATCCAGCTTCTTTTTATAAGTATCTGTAAAATCGTTATGTGACAGTCCCTTTCCTTCCTCCTTATTTACTTTCTCTGTTACCGTATTCCACCTCTCCTTTTCTTCTTTCGATGTATGTATCAATTTGTCATTCAAATGCGTTATAAAGTCTTTTACCGCCTTAGCAAGTTTTGAGATTAGTGTTGTATATCCCTCACCGCTTTGCAGTTCCTCCAGCTTTTTCGCACTTTCGTATTCCGGAGCGGCAAGTTTATCAATTTTTTCCATGTTCTCATCAACATGATTCCATGTAAAAAAATCATCTTCTTCCGGTAAATTCAATCCTAGATTTTTTGTACTATTCATTTTACACCTCCGTACTTTCTCTAAGTTGTCCATATGTGAACTTTGACAGTTCGCCATATGTGTATTTACTGAGATAGCCATATGTGTGATACATTATAATCACTTCGTATGTCATGTTAAGCGGAAGTGTCACTTCCAGCATCTCGGCTACATCTTTTATTTTTTTCTTTGAGGCAAGTGCAAGTTTTACAAGCACATCCTGATTATTTACCTCTATGTCCATCCCATCAGGAGTAAGTGTGTTTAGCTTTCGCACCACCACACGATACGAATATGGCAGCCTTTCAAGTATTTTGGTCTGTATTCTAAATCTTCTGTCAGATAATGTATCATCATCAAGTGCCGTTATCCCCAGCAGTTGCTCCCAGCGTTTTATTTTATACTCTCCCATATCCTCAATGAATATGTCTTTTTCTAACTGCTCGACTGCTGCCGTCAATTTTTCTATCTGCACATCCACCGCTTTATATGTCTGATTTATGTCTGGTATCTGCAATATTATTTCAGGTGCTTCATTCAATCGTAACACCTCCCAGCATCGGTATATATTCATATGTCAATGATACATTCTCATCCTTTCCATCAAGCTGCACGGATATGTCTTTTACTCCTTCAACATTCAATATTGCCGCCTCTATCCTCGCCGTTCGGACTATAGTATCATTTAATTCATTTGACTCCCAAGCGTCACGAAGTGAGGAAAAATATTTTTCAACGGCTTCTGTTATCTGCGTTTCTGATGTTTCTGCACTATAACCCGTATCAAATTCAATAGTTGCTTTAACCTCGATACTTTGTGTAAGTACGGATTTAATCAGAACATTATGACACATCGGTGCCATACCATCACCCTCGCCGTGATTTTCTTCCGGGTCAATCACGGTTTGCACTTTACCGACCAGCTCTGACGATGCAGCCTTTTTTTCTTCTGATACTATCCATACATATATCCAGTTGCTCTCTTTATCCCTGCGGATAGGCTTACATCCTCCTACCCCTTCAAGTGCATCTATAAATAATCTGTAATCTGCCTTATTGCCGCCAAATGCCGTTGATTTAAACGACTGCATAACTCTTTCCCTGAACACTTCTTCATCTTCATCATCTGTTCCCGGTACAAGAATTTCAGTTATCTCACCGCCCTGATAGTCCTCGACATAATCCTGCGGTGTAAGCTCTCCGACATTTGCGTTCGCCTCAGTTCCCGGTGTTTCACAGACAAGACGGTAATCATATCCGCTTATCAGCTCCTCAACAGTATATGTATAATCATTACAGGTAAACACTTCCCCGATTTCTATATCCTGTTTGAATTTTCCACATACTATCGGGGCGGTTTCCTCATGATAAGTTATACCTCTTTCCGCTGCATATGCTATCAAATGACTTAAATCCTGCGTATCAGGCAGCATATTGTCATAAATATCCATTATGTCACCGTACACATCTTCAAGCTCGCTTGCTGTCTTAACACACGCATTGTATGCTAGCGAATTTTCATCTGTCCTCACATCTTTCCCGAAATTCTCAAGCATTTCTGTAACGATTACATCTTGTGTTCTATCCTCATACATTTACCGTCATATCCTCCTCTCCGTAAACAGTTGACACTTTAAACGATACTGTAAGCCTGTCCCCCTCAAAAGTTATTTTAAAATCTGACACATCTGTTATATCTTCGTTAAGTTCTGCGACTTCCCTTATCATTCTTTCCACTTCACTGTCTACATAGTCTTTTTCATAACCCTGTCCTATCAGTGTAGATAGCTCTGAGCCGTTTTCCCATGAATACTGAGTATATTTGTATCTGTCTATTGCTAATGCGATTGTAAGCCATTGCTTTACAGCTTCAATTCCACTTATCATCCTGCCTGTCAGTTTTCCGGTTTCAAAATCAACCTCATATTCCTGTTTTTCCGTTTCTTCCTCAAGTTCTTCTGCGTCAATTTCTTCATCTTCTAAGTCAAATGGAAACATTTATTTATCACCTCACTGACTCCAGCATTTTGAACACGCTTTATATTTGCGTTTGCCATTTCTTTTCTTCATCTTTTTAATTTTAGCCACTGTCGTTTCTTTCGCTTTTGTTTTTGCATTTTTGCACGCTGAACAACTCTTTGACGAATGGAACACTGTTCCGCTTTCAAAATAATAAGCCCTTGCAGCGTTTGTAATCTTAGGTTTATTTTTCTTCGATGACTTTTTACTGCTTTTCTTTGTACTTTCTGTATCTGCTCCTTCCTCCATCGTGTTTACATATGAAAGACTCAGGGACATTGTGTGCGTACCATTTTCAAACTTGTGCGTATCTGATGTTATGTAGAATTTTCCTGTGAGCTTTGCTGCACTATTTTGAATATTTATACTTTTTCCGGAGACTGCTGCTATATTTCCCAATGCTTCGATTGATGCCTCTTTTGTCACTCCTGTCAATAGTGCCTTTGCAGCCGTCTTTGCATTTACACCTTTTTCTTTTGTATAAACTGATTGGTACACTCCATACTTTGATACATTTTTCTTATTCTCAACCTTGCCAAGTTTTTTATACTTATCATTAAAAATCAGGACACGGTCAACAATGTTGTCTGTCGTGTCCTGATATGTCGCATTCGTTATATCTTTTCCCTGGTACAGCGTAACTCCGGAACTTGTCCCCTTTGTCACTACACTCACATTTCTGCCATTCATCACCGGCATATATTTTTTATGCGTGGTCTTCTTAGCTTTCCTGTAAAGAGCTATGATAATATCGTAGATTGGCTGGTCGCTGAATATCATTTTTGATATATTCACCTTTGTCCTTGCAAGATTTACCGTCTTTATACCCACCTGACTGCATACCTTTTTAGTTGCTGCTTCCGGAGTCATGTTTTTAATCTTTATCGTCGTGTTAGACCTCAAAAGATGCTGCATAAAATCCTTTGCCGTATAGCTGACTGTTCCTATCTCTGCTTTTGCCTCTCTTGATGTAACTGTCCCGGTAAACTTTTTCTTTCCGTTATAGTAAAAATAAATAAGATCTCCAAGCTTAATACCAGCATTTGAAAAATCTTTATCATAAGGATTGTAAGGCAATGTAAAAGCAAGTTC
>JBNMLR010000294.1:0-3770 GCA_050874945.1 Butyribacter sp.
GAGTTTAACGAATTTAAGAGCTGGCTCACAAAGATGGGACAGGGAGATTCAGTAAAGAAACTCACTGTTGCATCAATGAAAAAGGTTTATGATATTGCAGAAGTAAGGATGCCACAGATAAACACGGAGCTTGCCAACTTAAAGACTGAGATAAAAGTTGCACAGGCAATGGTTGACAAGATAAACGAGAAGATGAAGGGCATGGATAAAAAACAGGAGCAGGCGGTTGCCGGAGGTTATCAGGCATCGGCAGGCTTTGGTTCAGCACAGGCTCAGATGCAGGCTGCTAAAAAAGAGATAGCAAATGCAAAGAAAGAGCTTAAAGACGCACAGAAGCAGCTTGATGATTCCAAGGACGCAGCACTTGAAAATGCAAACCTTGATTCACTTCTCACACTCGATACATTGTCACAGCTTATTACGGCACAGAACTTCTCAATGCCTGCCGGATATATTGATGACAAAAACGATGACCAGTGGCTTATACAGATAGGTGACAACTATGAGAATGCAAAACAGATTAAAAACATGGTACTCACAAAAGTAAAAGGTGTCGGTTCAATAAAAATATCCGATGTTGCAAATGTAGTCACGGTTGACAATGTCGGCGACCAGTATGCAAAGATTAACGGTAAGGACTCAGTTATGCTTGCCATTTATAAATCAAGTACGGCGAGTACAAGTGATGTGACAAATGCACTTACGGACTCATTTAAGGAACTTGAGGGAAAATACAAAGGACTTTCGATAACACCGTTAAGCAACCAGGGTGACTATATCAAGAATATTATTTCAAGTGTTTTAAGCAGTATAGTAATGGGTGCGGTACTTGCAATTATTGTACTTGCGTTGTTCCTTAAAGATGTTAGACCAACTATTGTTGTGGCATTCAGTATTCCTTTCAGCGTACTATTTGCACTTGTTATAATGTACTTCACCGGAATAAACATAAATGTAATGTCACTTGCAGGTCTTTGTCTCGGTATAGGTATGCTTGTCGACAACTCGGTTGTTGTTATGGAGAATATCTACCGACTTAGAAACAAAGGTCTTTCAGCACCGAGGGCAGCAGTACAGGGAACAAGACAGGTGCTCGGTCCTATCATAGCATCAACAATAACGACTATATGTGTATTCCTGCCTATGGTATATACATCAGGAACTGTAAGCCAGATGCTCATACCGTTCTCATTTACAATATCATATTCACTTATAGCTTCACTTCTTGTTGCGATAACGGTAGTGCCTACTATGGGTTCTGTATTGCTTAAGAAAGTAAAGAATCCTGAGCATAAGATTTTTGATATGATAAAAGATGCCTACGGAAAGTCACTCGAATTTTTCCTTAAACACAAGGCAATACCGCTTGTCATTGCAATAGGACTTCTTGTAGTATGTGTATGGAAACTTTCGGGAATGGGCCTTGTAATGATGGACAGCATGGAGAGTAACCAGATTTCCGTAAGTCTTGAGGTTGACAAGAAAACAAGCAAGCAGAGTGCATATAAGACTGCCGATAAGGTAATGGCGGCTATAATGAAAGTTGACGGAATTGACAAAGTCGGTGTTACGGACGGAAATGCAAGTGCAATGTCAGGCTCACTCGGTGCGGCATCAGACAATTACACAAGTTTTACTTTCAATGTAATAACAAAGAGTGATATTAAGACTACAAAACAGTTTAAGAAGATAAGAAAGACTATCGAGAAAAACACAAAAGACATAAAGTGTAAGGAACTTACGGTTTCATCTTCAGCACTCGGAAGTATGGGAAGTATGATGAGTCAGGGACTTGAAGTCAATATCTACGGTGACGATATGGATAAACTCGTCGAACTGAGCAATGACTACAAGAAGATGTTAAACAGCATTGACGGATGCAGCAACGCAAAGAACGGTCTTGAGGACTCAGACAAAGAGATACAT
Source organism: Butyribacter sp. (assembly GCA_050874945.1). Taxonomy (GTDB): domain Bacteria; phylum Bacillota; class Clostridia; order Lachnospirales; family Lachnospiraceae; genus Butyribacter. The sequence goes on from JBNMLR010000294.1 coordinate 1,927, forward strand.
CTTACACTTGACAAAAACAAAGTTGCAAACGCAGGACTTACGGTTGCGGGAATATACCAGCAGCTTGCGACACGCATCAATACAGACAAAACATCAATAACATTAAATGTTGATGATACGGATGTGGATGTTAAACTTGTAAATAAAACAGATGAACTTACCTATGAAAATCTTATGAAAGCCGAAGTTACGGCGACAACAAAAGATTCAAACGGTAATGATAAGAAAAAAACATACAAGCTTTCAAAGTTTGCAAAGAAAGACGAAGGAAAGTCTGCACAGACTCTTTCAAGAGAAAACCAGTCCCAGATGATAACTGTTTCGGCTGATGTAGACGAAAACGAGAATGCGACACTTCTCTCAAGAAAACTTCAGAAAAAGATAGATAAGTATAAGATGCCGGATGGATATACTGCTGAGATAGGCGGTTCGTCAACACAGGTTAATGATATGATGGCACAGCTTGTTCAGGCACTTGCACTCGGACTTTTGCTCATATACCTTGTAATGGTGGCACAGTTCCAGAGTTTACTCTCACCATTTATAATTATCTTTACAATACCGCTTGCATTTACGGGTGGTATGTTAGGACTTCTCGCATTCGGTCAGTCAATCTCGGCAATGTCGATGATGGGATTTATGATACTGATGGGAACAGTCGTAAACAATGGTATCGTGTTTGTTGATTACGCAAACAAACTCAGGATTGGCGGTGTCGAGAAGCGTGCTGCACTTGTCGGAACGGGTAAGACCCGTATGCGTCCTATACTTATGACGGCTCTCACGACAATACTCTCAATGAGCGTTATGGTATTCTCACAGGATGCAGGAAATGCAATGCAGCGGGGTATGGCGATAGTCGTATGCTTCGGTCTTATATATTCGACATTTATGACACTTTACATAGTGCCTATAATGTACGATATTCTCTATCGTAAACAGCCAAAGGATATAGATACGGGAAGTGATGATATGGATGATATACCTGATGAGGCACAGGATTATCTGACAGACGGAGAGTAAGGAATATTTAATAAGAAGTAAAAAATAAGGCAGGAGAATGGAGTAAAAAATGCCAAAGGAAACATTTTACAGGCTGGCTGATGAAAAAAGAAAAAGGATAATGGATGCTGCCGAGCGTGAGTTTCTTGAAAATTCATTTGAGGCGGCATCCATAAACCGTATAATAAAAGAGGCGGCGATACCAAGAGGAAGCTTTTATCAGTATTTTGATGATAAAAAGGATATATTTCTCTATATTGTTGATACACACAAAAACGAGGCATTTGGTTTTGTTGAAAGCTTTATCAAAGACTGCGACGGTGATATATTCGCATTCATGAGAAAAGCAATAGATTTTATAATCTCGGCGGGATTCAGTGAAAAAATGAACGGCATGAAGAGAATGTTTTCACAGCCATGGGTGTTTGACATGATAGTAAGTGACAAGATGAAAGGAAAAATGGAGGAAGCAAATACACCCAAAGGAATAATGTTTGAATATATAGATAAAGACAGTCTGAATGTGGAAAGTGATGAGGAGATACTAGACCTTATAAACATATTTGCATCGATAAGTCTTGGACTTTTTTTCAAAATATTCATTATGGGAAAAGGTGGAATCGAATGTGACCGTGAAAAGGTAAAGGAAACAGTATATAGAGAGATAGACACGTTAGAAAAGAAATATAAAAAGCATTAGAAAGGGTAAGTTTTATGGATATTGACGGAAATATTCATAAAACTTATTTTTTGCTTTGACAAAACGCACATAATGTACTAGGATAAGTCTATCATGGAATTTAATACTAAAGCAGCAGAGTGGATTGGGAATATCCGCCTGA
>JBNMLR010000295.1:0-3763 GCA_050874945.1 Butyribacter sp.
ACTTCATTAAAATATTAAAAATTAAAAATAATTAAAAGGAGAGATTATAATGGAGAACAAAACTTTAAAAACACTTATGGCAGGGATGCTTGCCGGAGCTTTGGTTGTTTCGGGCTTTGGAATGGGAACGGTTTCTAAGAAAGCAGAAGCAGCAAACACAGAGCTTAACTTAAACGGAAAATATCATGCTGCATTAGGTATTCAGACTTCAAATGTTAAATGGTACAGCCGTTTTGGTTATTTTGGAAAGGACAACAACAGTACATACGGCACGGACAATTATGCAAAACTTGCAGCCGGAGATGAGACAACAGAGGGTACTTTCAATGATATTGATATTGAAGGAAACGGTACTTACACGGTATCACTTACAGATGCGGATTTTCAGGGAGAAACATCAATTTCACAGCTTCATATAGCAACTGATATTCCGGGAAAAGATAAAAATGACAAGATTACATTTTCTGATATAAAAGTGAGTGTGGATGATAAGGAGATAGTTACATTTGATAAGCCGTTCTTTGAATCTGAGAAATATAATCAGGACGGTGTTGTTATACTTCTTGCAAACCACTGGAGACCTAAGCTTGTATCGCAGCTTTCTTCAAAAGGTGTTAATGAAGATGCAGAGAGCGGTTACAACTGGCTTACAGGTACGGGAAAAGAGAGCGTTTCCGTAACATTTACTGTTGCAGGATTTAACTACAATAAAGGTGAGACACCAAGTTCTGAACCGGACATAATTGATTTTTCACCGGCAGCGGCAGTTGGCACTAAAAAGACTGTTTCAGGAAACTCATATATCGTGACTAAGTCAGATAAGAAAAACGGAACAGTTACACTTGTTACAGGTAAAAAGACAGCGGCAAAGGTTACTATACCTGCATCAGTGACTATCGGAGATTACTCATATAAAGTAACTGAGGTAAAGGCATCTGCATTTGCAGGAAGTAAAAAAATTACGAGTGTAAAGATTGGCAAAAATGTCACAAAGCTCGGTGACAAGGTATTTAGCGGATGTGCTAAACTTAAAACTATTGATCTTTCAGCAAATACGGCACTTAAGACTGTTGGAAAAAATGCAGTTAAGGGTGTGGTTTCAAAATGTGTTGTAAAGGCACCAAAGAGCAAAAAAGCTGCATATAAAAAATTATTTGCAGGCAAAGGTAAAAAAGTGACAGTAAAATAATAATTGAAGAAAAGAGGAGAAAAAATGAGACTTACAAAAAACTTTAAAAAGATGGTAGCGGTGGCACTTGCAGGTGCAATGACGCTCACACTCGCAACGGGAGTTCAGGCTGATGCGGCAAAGAAAAAGAAAGCAAAACTTGATCTTGATGGAAAATATCATGCAACAATGGGTATCCAGACATCTACAAAACTCTGGTACACACATATGGGATATTATGCAAGCGGCCAGAACAAATATTATAATACGGATAAGGCAGATAAAATCGTATATACAGACCCTTCAACACAGAATGAGACAACAGCAACGGGAACATTTACGGATGCGGAGATAGCAGGAAACGGTACATATACATTGAAACTTGAGGGAGTTGATTTCCAAGGGGAGACAGCTATCTCACAGCTTCATATTGCCACAGATATTCCGTTGAATGACAAGATTAAATTTACAAATGTAAAAGCAAAGGTTGATGGAAAAGAAGTTGCAACTTTTGATGAGGGATTTCCTGAAAATGAAGAACCATATTTAGAGGGTGGAACAGTTATCCTCCTTATGAACCACTGGCGTCCTGAACTTGTAAAACAGCTTCAGGAGAATGGACTTTCAGAGAGTGCTGAAAGCGGTTATGAACTTCTTCAGGGTACAGGTGATGAGAATATAGAGATTACATTTACTGTTTCAGGATTTAATTATGATAATCCTGATGCTGTTGAAGCAACTCCGGAACCGACACAGGCAGCAGACAGCAGTACATCTTCTTCATCATCTTCAGACAGCGAGAGTTCAGGAGCACCTGTTGTACCTATTGTTATTGCAGTTGTAGTAGTGGTAGCAGTAGTCGGAGTAGTTGTTGTAAAATCTAAGAAGAAAAACTAATAGATAAGTGCATGATTTTTGCATAAAAGATGAATACGGTGTTCATTAGAAATGAAAATAGCTGTGTTCATATAATCTGAACATAATGATGTTCAGATTGTAAAAGAGCAGGTTATGACAGATAATATTTTATCTGTCTGACTATATAAAAATTTCCTATACTTTTCAGTGCCATATAAGTACATTTAACCGTGAACTTATATGGCACTTGCATTTCTTGGGAATTTTAAAAGGCTATTCTACCATAAAAAGAAAATTAGCAATACACTGAACAAGCTCATTGCATCGCCAATTTTCTTTTTATGGCTGAACTGTCAGTCAAATTTGATTAAAAACAACTTAAATTACTTGACATTTAAGTAATAGTGTGAGAAAATTTAAGTAAATTCAAATAGTGAAATATGCAAATGTCATATTTTGCGGAAACGGGGGAAGAAATGGACTTTAAAAAAGAATATGAAAAATGGTGTACTGATGAATATTTTGATGCTGAGACAAAAAAAGAGCTTATTGCGATAAAGGATGATGAGGAAGAGATAAAGGACAGATTTTACCGCAGACTTGAGTTTGGAACGGGCGGTCTCAGAGGAGTTATAGGTGCAGGAACAAACAGAATGAACATATACACGGTAAGACAGGCTACACAGGGACTTGCCAATTATATAATTAGCCAGAACGGACAGGAGAAAGGTGTTGCCATAGCTTTTGATTCAAGGATAATGTCTCCTGAATTTGCAAAAGAAGCGGCATCCTGCCTTAGTGCAAATGGAGTAAAGGTATATTTGTTTGAGTCCTTAAGACCGACACCTGAACTTTCGTTTTCGGTAAGAAAACTTGGCTGTATAGCAGGTATTGTTATAACGGCGAGCCACAATCCGAGAGAGTACAACGGATATAAAGTGTATTGGGAGGATGGTGCACAGATAACTCCGCCACACGATAAAAATATCCTTGCCGAGGTTGCAAAGGTAAATGACTATGAGCAGATGAAAACAATGGATTATGACAAGGCTGTAATTCACGGATTTATCAAGGTTATCGGAAAAGACATTGACGATGCATATATCGCTGAACTTAAAAAACAGAATATCCACCCAGAGGCAATCACAAAGGTTGCAAAGGATATAAAGATTGTTTATACACCACTCCACGGAACAGGAAATATTCCTGTAAGAAGAGTGCTTGCAGAACTCGGCTTTGAGAATGTCTATGTTGTAGAGGAACAGGAAAAGCCTGACGGAAATTTCCCGACTGTTGCCTATCCAAATCCGGAGGACAGCAAGGCTTGGACGCTCGCACTTAAACTTGCAAAGGAGAAAGATGCAGATATTGTTCTTGCTACTGACCCTGATGCAGACAGACTTGGTGTTTACACTAAAGACGAAAAGACAGGTGAATATGTAAGCTTTACGGGAAATATGTCCGGTTCACTTATTGCGGAGTATATCTTAAGAGAAAAGAAAGAAAAAGGAGAACTCCCGGAAAATGCTGCCATAGTTGAGACTATCGTTACAACGGATATGCTTAAGGCAGTCGCTGAGAAGTACGGTGTAAAACTTATAGAAGTGCTCACTGGATTTAAGTTTATCGGTGAGCAGATAAAACTTTTCGAGCAGAATAATTCATATGAGTACATATTCGGAATGGAAGAAAGCTACGGTTGTCTTGCGGGAACATACGCAAGGGATAAAGATGCCT
>JBNMLR010000296.1:0-3756 GCA_050874945.1 Butyribacter sp.
ATTGAAAATAATATAATCAATGAAAATGTAAAAAATTACAATTTTGACAAAAAATAACAAAAATAATTTAGAAAAACATAAAAAATACACAATTGTTTTGTTGACATTGAAAGATTACGGTGCTATACTTTTTAACATATTGTAATAGTTTTGTAATATAAATGAAGAGAGGTTTTAGAGTAAAAATGAACAGAACACATTGGGTAAAGGCAGCGGCTGGTTTAGGGGCAGCCTGTTTTATTACAATAGGTATGAGTTTTTCGGGAACAGATGCATCGGCTATGACAAATTCCGATGTTTTAGATAATTATCTTGATGCCGGTGTTTTGGCAGATGCGGGTACATCAGCAGGCAATGCAGTATTAGGAATGGCAGATGTGGAAAATGCAGCAGCAACTACACAGGCGGCAGTAAGTACGTGCGCGGCAGTGAGCACACAGGCAGCAGTGAGTACAGAGGCGGCAGTCGGCACGCAGACAGCGATAAGCACGGGTGCAACAGTAAGTACACCGCAGGCTGTAACATCACAGCATGATACAGGAAAGTCTTCAAAGGAAGATGCTTTGGCAAAAAAAGCTGCTTTGAAAAGAAAGGCTGAGAGAAAGAAAAAAGCACTTGATAAAAAGTGGAAGAATACAGCCGTGGCAATTTCAAAAGACGATGTTATCAACATAAGAAAATCTCCATCGGGAAACGGCAAAAAGATTGCAAAGATGGAAAACGGAGATTCAGCTAAGATTATTGGAAATTCTAAAGATGGCAACTGGGTCAAAGTTAAGTCAGGCAAAGCAAAAGGTTATGTATGGAAAAAGTCACTCGTTAAGGGTGGTGTAAAAGTTGAAAAACTTGCAGATAAATATGCGACAACTTATGCTGAGTTAAAAGACAGCGTTGATGTTCTTAATCTTAGAAAAGAGAGAAGTTTATCAGCATCTATCGTGACACAGCTTAAGGACGATGATGTATGCACTGTTATAAAAGAGGGCGAAAAGTGGCTTAAGGTCAAGGTAAACGGTCGTAAAGGCTATGTTGCCAAGAGATATACTGACACTTACCGGAAGTTTGATACTGCGACCGTATTAGATACAGAGAAAAAACAGACAGCTTCAGAAGATGCGGCAGAGGAGACGATAAGCTTTTCAAAATCAGACGAAAAGCTTGGAAACCAGATAGTAAATTATGCACTTAAATTTGTCGGAAACCCATATGTATGGGGCGGCACAAGTCTTACAAAAGGTGCAGACTGCTCAGGATTTGTCATGAGCGTATATCAGAAGTTTGGCTATAGTCTTCCACACAGTTCGGCAAGTCAGGCAAACTGTGGAAAGAAAGTCGATATAAAAGATCTTCAGCCGGGTGACCTTGTATTTTATCGTCATGGCAGCAGGATAGGTCATGTCGTTATATATATAGGTAACGGAAAAGCAGTTGAAGCTATGGGTAAGAAGTGGGGAATCGTAAAATCAAATCTTAATTATTCCAGAGCATACTGTGCAAGACGCATCATATAATGAACTCTAGCGAGTTCATCTTAGAAGATTTGTGCTTTGCACAAACTTCACTATAACAATGCAGCAATTTGCAGCATATCGTATATCATAAATTTCTCATTAAAAAAACATCATTTACAACATACCGTAACGGTAATCGTAAATGATGTTTTTTAATGTATGAAAATGCTGATAACATAGTGAGGATGCGTATTTTGCTCAAGTGTGAAAGAGTCGCAAGCGACTCTTTATTCTTTGCATTTAAATTTTTTGCCTGCTTTTTAACGCTCGTTGTATAAGAGTGGTTTGAGTGCCGGGTTGAGTAACGGATAGAGAAGACTTGCGATTATAAGACCGCTCACACCCTGGATTATGTTTGACGGTATGCTTGCTGCTGCACCTATTCCGTACATAGGCAGTTCGCAGATGAAATAGCCGCCTGCTACCAAAATTATATCAACAACACCGCCAAATGCTACTGCTAACTGTTTTGAATGATTGTTTTCTACGGCTTTTTTGAAGATACAGCCTGCTATAAATGCAATAAGTCCTTTTACAACAAAAGTTATAGGTACATATACAAGATAACCACCGATAAAATCAGAGAGTGCAGAACCGATGCCGCCTGCGAAAAGTCCGTAGACAGGTCCTAAAAATACTCTTGATAAGATTACGATTGCATCACCGGGGTGGATATAACCACCTGTTCCGGGTGTGGGAATACGGATTATTGATGTTGCAACACATGATAAAGCGGCAAATAAAGCTGCCATAACCAGATTTTTAAGCGATTTATTCATTTTTTCCTCTTTTCTGCAATGCTTTAAGCTTTTGTGTTATAGAGATTTAAGATTAGCATTGCGAATCTAAAACCTACAAAATGATAATATAATTTTTAATGTTCCTAAAGGGTCAGTTTCCGAAAAAATAAAAATGCCAGATGCTCTATGAATATAACAAATAAAAAGCTGTTCTACCATAAAAAGCGGATTTGTCACACAATGAACAGACTCCTTGTATTGTCAATTATCTTTTTTGACTGAACTGTTACATAAAATAAAGTTAAAATGTCGATTTATGTTATAAAATTTTGTATTTATTGGCATATAAATATGCAAAAAAATTGCTTTTATGGGTGAAATCGGGTATAATTCTATTAAATTAACATAATATTCACTTTAATCAAACATATATATGCAGATTAAATTTTTTGAGGGGGTGTTGTTTTGAAAGACAAGAGAGATGTTTTAGTTAAAGTGTGTGGTCTTACCGATATAGCAGAAGCCGGTTATCTCAATAAAAATAAGGTTGACCTTGCAGGTTTTGTTTTATTTTTTCCTAAGAGCAAGAGAAATGTAAGCGTGGAAAAAGCGGAACGGATAATGGCAGAACTTGATGAAAATATAAAGAAAGTTGCCGTTGTGGTATCACCGGACGAAAATGAGATACGACAGATAAACGGTGCAGGATTTGACTATGTTCAGATACATGGTGAGATTGAAGATGAATTGTTAGAACAGATAAACAAACCTGTTTTTAAGGCATTTAATATAAAAGACATAAAAAATATGCACAAATATCAGGATAATGCACAAATAGCAGGTTATGTTTTTGATGCGGCAAATCCCGGAAGTGGAAAAGTTTTTGACTGGAATATTCTAAATAGCATAAAGCGTGACGACAAACTTTTTATACTCGCAGGAGGGTTAAATCAATCAAATGTCAGAGAAGCTGTTAAACTGGTCAAACCGGATGTGGTCGATGTATCATCAGGTGTAGAATATGACAGCGGAAAGGGAAAAGACCCGGAAAAGATTAAACAATTTATAAAGCAGCTTGAAATAAAACAATAAACTTATCACGGAGGGCAATAGTGTGAAATACATTATAGTTCACACTATGCACAAAAAATGTGTGCGGAAATGAGGAATTAATATGAGAAAAAAATTATTGGCAGGAGTGCTTGCAGCAGTACTGAGTGTAAGTATGCTTACAGGATGTTCGGGAGGACAGGGTAATACAAAGAAAACAGGTGCAGCCGGTGACGGCAACGATAGCTCTAAAAAGGTTGAACTGACGATATGGGCAGGAGCAGAAGACAGGGATTACTTAAAGGTTGTAGCAGATAATTTTATAAAAGAACACAGCTCTGAAGCTGATATTACTATTAAACATAAAGATATGGTCGAGGGTGAATGCAGGTCAAATTTACTTGGAGATGTGCTTAAAGGTGCAGATGTATATACAACAACGGATGGTGATATAA
>JBNMLR010000297.1:0-3746 GCA_050874945.1 Butyribacter sp.
ACGAAAAAATAAATATAATAGGAAATGAATATGATATTCCTGTCGAAAATAATTTAAGAGAGGATGTGAATGTTATGTGTAATTTAAGTCAGGGTATAAAAGAAGAAGGTATTGCCATTGGCGAAGCAAGGGGCATTGCCATCGGTGAAGCAAGGGGCGAAGCACGTGGCATTGCAACGGCTGAAGCAAAAATAGTCCTAAATATGCATAACAACGGACTCACTCCTGAACAGGTTGCTTCTTTTACAGACAAGAGCATTGATGATGTGAAAGCTATTATAGATGGCAATATTCCAGCTTTTGAACAATAATAAAGATAATATACTATAAATACCATAAGTCAAAAAACTGTGGATTTTTATCTTTTAAAAATCCACAGTTTTCTTTTAACAGATGACAACGCCACAAAAACTACTTAGACGGAATTCTGCTTGCAATTCTTCCCGCAAAGTCATTAAAGTTCTGCGTCTGGAGTATAACTTTTCCAGGTCCTACAAGTCTTGTCAGGAACAGTCCCTCTCCGCCAAGGAATATGTTCTTAAGACCTTTTACTGTCTCTATTTCATATGTTACAGTTTTTTCAAAGCCAACCACATTACCTGTGTCAACTTTTATAACTTCACCCGGTGCAAGTTCCTTGATTACCTTATCACCGTCAATTTCCAGAAATACCATGCCTGTTCCGGTAATGTCCTGGAGTATAAAACCCTCTCCGCCAAAGAAACCTGACGAAAATCTCTTTGTAAATGCAACCGACAGGTCTACCGTAGGCTCGGCACAAAGAAATGCCCCTTTCTGGCAGATAAATCCACCCGTTTCTCCGATATTTATAGGAAGAACCTCTCCTGCAACCGTTGACGCAAATGCAATTTCTGCCCCCGCTTTAGTTGCCGTGTATGTTGCCATAAACATTGATTCACCTGCAAACATACGACCGACGCCCTTTAAAATGCCGCCTTTCGTATTTGTGTCCATCTGAATCCCCTCTGTCATCCATGCCATACCACCTGACTGTGTGTACATGGACTCTCCCGGTGAATCAAAAAGCACCTCCACTGTCGGCATTGTGTTTCCTACTAATCTGTACTGCATAACTCCCTCTCTTTCCGCACTTTAAGTGCAATCTTTTCAACCAACTTCTTTATCATATAGTGTAAGGGTATAAAATATATATTGCCATTTATTTTTGACCCTTGCATCATTATATTAACAGATATTGGTATTTATGAAAAGAAAAAACTGCTGTCACTGACACATCTATCTGATACAGTAACAACAGTTATCAATTATATTTAACTCTATCAATGAAGCAACAGAGCGGGTTGCTAATATCCGCTTGGTTTCTAAAAAATATCTATTTCGAAAGCAGCAGAGGGCCTACACTCTTTCCATTTTCTTTAACCTCAAAATAAAGGTTTGTTCCCTCCTCTGTATAATATTTCGTAGGTTTTGCTATGTGACCTACTATATCACCTTTGGCAATTTTCTGACCGTTCTTTACATTTAAGTTTTTAAGCTGACCGTATATGGCTTCATATCCGTTTCCTATATCAACGGTTACCGTTGTTCCTGTTTCATCACTTGTCTTTATGCTTTTTACAACACCTGCTGCCGCAGCTTTTACCTTTTCATCAGTTTTTGCCGCTATAACAACGGCAGGATTTATTTTATACTGTGCAAGTGTCTTAAAATAGACGGTATTGCTGTCACTGAATTTAAGGATTATGTCCTTTTCGCTGCTTCCGACAGGCCATATCATTCCTTTTTCTGCATCAAACTTAAGGGAAGTATCTTTTGACATTGTACTTAATGTTTTATCTTTATCGGTGTTTTTATTATTTTTTGTTTCGCTGTCCTGCTGTTTTGTATCTGCATTTTTCTTTTTATCTGCTGCATTTTTATCATCTGTACTATCATTACTTTTTTTATCCGTTTTAATATCCTCTTTTGCATCATTTAATTTTTCTCTTGCACTTTTAATATTTTTCTTTTTGATGTTTTTTACAGCACCGGAACCTGCCGCTACTGTTTTATTTTCCGTATTTTTGTCTTCTGCATTGTCTTTTTTATCTGATGAAGTTTTTGTCTTATCATTTGTGTCTGCTGATTTCGTACCTGTTGATGAGTCCGAAAAAAGTTTTGTCCCGTCACTCTGCGGTGCTTTGTTCATCTTATAGTACACTCCACCTACTCCAAGACCACATACAAGTGCAGCACATAATGACACGCAAAGCCCTTTTTTCTTAAAGTTGTTTTCTTTCTTATCATACATACGGCAATCCCTCCATTAGTTACTGTTCACACCTACGATGCGACTGTAACGATTTACTTTTAAAGAAAGCAGACACTCTGATGCCATCAAAGTGTCTGATAGTATCTGTTATTATTTTTAACAGATTTCTTTTTTTTATTCAAAATTATTGTTTAAATTATAATTGCCGTATGACGGTATGATTACTTCCCTATGCTACAACATCCTCAAACTGTGAATTGTAAAGATTTGCATAAAATCCGTCTGCCGCAAGAAGTTCTTCATGATTTCCCTGCTCTATTATATCTCCGTCTTTCATGACAAGTATAAGGTCGGCATCGCGTATTGTTGAAAGCCTGTGCGCAATGACAAAACTTGTGCGTCCTTTCATAAGATTATCCATTGCTTTCTGTATCTCTATCTCAGTCCTTGTGTCGACCGAAGATGTTGCTTCGTCAAGGATAAGTATCTTATTGTCTGCAAGAATTGCTCTCGCTATCGTGAGAAGCTGTTTTTGTCCCTGTGACACATTGCTTGCATCCTCGTTCAGTTCCATCTGATAACCACCCGGAAGTGTCTGGATAAAGTGATGCGCTCTCGCCGCTTTTGCCGCTGCGATTACTTCCTCGTCTGTCGCATCAAGTCTTCCGTAACGGATATTTTCCATTATCGTTCCCTTAAAAAGCCATGTGTCCTGAAGCACCATTCCAAATGCGTCACGGAGTTCACGCCTGTTAAAGTCTTTTATATTGCTGCCGTTTAATTTTATCGCACCGCTGTTTACATCATAGAAACGCATGAGAAGTTTTACCATAGTTGTCTTTCCTGCACCGGTAGGTCCTACTATCGCTATCTTCTGTCCCGGTTTTACCTTTGCACTGAAATCGTTAATAATTATCTGCTCAGGATTGTAACCGAAATGAACATTTTCAAATGATACCTCGCCTGTTACTTTTGAAATGTCGGCAGGATTTTCTACTATCTGCTGTTCCTCCTCCTCGTCAAGAAATTCAAAAACTCTCTCAGATGCCGCAGACATTGACTGAACCATGTTTATTACCTGTGCTATCTGCTGTATCGGCTGTGTGAAGTTCTTTACATACTGAATAAACGCCTGTATATCACCTATCGTAATTACATTTTTTATCGCAAGCATACCGCCTGCAAGTGCAACTGACGCATAACCTAAGTTTCCGACAAACATCATTATAGGCTGCATCATTCCTGAGAGAAACTGCGATTTCCATGCTGAGTCATACAAAATCCTGTTTGTTTTTTCAAATTCCTCAATGGTATCTTTTTCACGGTTGAACGCTTTTATTACAAGATGACCGCCGTAAACCTCCTCGACCTGACCGTTTATGTGACCGAGATACTCCTGCTGTGCACGGAAGAATTTCTGTGATTTTTTTGTCACAAGGCTTATAAGTGCAAGTGATATAGGAAGTATGACAAGTGCGATAAGAGTCATAAGCGGTGAGATACTGAGCATCAT
>JBNMLR010000298.1:0-3746 GCA_050874945.1 Butyribacter sp.
CTTCATATACAATAGAATCATCTAATAATGACCCTGTAGGTTATGAATTTGCTAATCCAAAGTGGTCTATGTCGGATAATAAAGCAGTTGCTACATGGATAAGATCAGATAAGGCTCAAAAATATACTTTAAAATTAATGTATTATAACAGTAATTAACTAAATTTAAAATATGTAATGTTTATCCGGATATGAGAAATTCTTTCTTAAAGCTACAATGTTCTCCGAGGCGAGAGCCGTCCATGAGCCTGAAATTTTACATCAATATATGCGTCCGTCAATCAGCAATCAACAAGACACTCCCTATTGGTTCCATAGAAAATATCATCCCTGCCTGCCATCATCTTACAGAATTTTTCTATTCTGTCCCAATTATTGTTTACATCAAATTCATAGCTGTGTCCCCATACATAAAATAGCATCGGCTCATTTTCTTTTGGTTCTGCTTTTATGAATTTTTCTGCAAGCTCAAACAACATTTCATCATCATGGTGACAGGTTGCTTTTAATTTTATAGGTTCTTTTGGTATTTCAAACGAATGTGATGACTCTACCGTTCTTCCATATTTTATTCCTATTGATTTAAGATATTCAGCTACCGTATCATTCACACAGCCATACGCATATGCCATTCCAACAGGATATGTGCCATATATTCTTTCAATATTTTTCATATCCGTTATAAATTCTTTGTCAAGTTCCTCTTTTGTCATATCTGTTGGTGCTGCATGAGTAAGACCGTGTGTTGCTATCTCATGCCCTTTATAAAGTTCAGCAAGACCATCCTGTTTCATCCTGTTTATGTGCACATCCTCTATTTCAAAATTACTTTCAGGTGACTGTATTCCTGTATTTAAGTTAAATGTTGCTTTCATACCATATCTGTTAAATATCTCAACCAGCTTTCTGTCCTGTTCTATTCCGTCATCATAACTAAATGTAAGTGCCTTTTTGTATTTCATTATATCTTTCTTCCTTTCTGTTACATAATTATATACTTATAATATTGGGGCAAAAAATATTTTGTCCCCCCAACTATTCTTATATGTGTTGAACTTTTTTGCATTTGAACTTTCACATACACACACCAAACAATTCTCTCTAAATATATTTGTATGTGGAATTTTTTCTGTCGTAGTCTGCCTTATTTAACAATACTTTTAATCATCTCAATATCATTTCCTGTGATTTCTGCTATCTGCTCTATCGTAAGATTAGCTTTATACATATTTTTGATAACCTCTTTTTCTTTTTTGTCCTGCTGCTCCTGTTTCTTCTGAAAATCAATTATCTTATCATTTAATTTCGTATTTTCTCCTTCAAGTTGGGTATTCTTACCTCTTAGTTCCTTGTTTTCATCCTTAAGTTCATCTACCATATACTTTACCGTATTTTCATCTAATATTCTTAATGCTTCTGAATACATATCAAACACCTCCTCAGGTTTTACAAGATATTCTGCCATTTCAATATATATTTCTTCAAGCCACGGATATTTTTCGATATTTCTATCTATCTTTTCTATGTCATCAGTTACAAGAAGTGATAACCATGCATTTACATCCGTTCTTTTATTATTTCCTATATCGTTACCTAAATAATATTCGCTTTTCTTAAACTCGTCAAGTGCTATTATATAACATTCCTGATACATTTCCATATCAAGTCCGGTGTCAAATTTCATTCTTCCCTTATGCAGATATGCACCTTTTAAATTCTCCGATTTACAGATTGACGGTGAATTTTCGTATATTACTATTGTTATCACTTTATTAAGGTCTTTGTATGTAAAATAATTTCCTTTTTCTGATTTTACCTTTGCATATTGTCTTGTCATTGTGTCAGCCAGGTAGCAGGTTATCCTTTGCCCCGGAAATGTATATGGTATTTTTTGTATTTCTACATTTACAAGTGAACCATCCTCCAGTTCAACCAGCATATCCATTATAAGAAGCGACGCTTCATTGACTATTCTGTTTTCATTTGGCAGCATACACTTTACGGTTACTTTTTCACCCAGCACTGCACTGATAAAATCTGATAATCTTTCTGAATGAATGTCAACAGAAAACATCTTTTTGAAAAACGGGTCGTATGTAAGCGGTAATGTTTTCTTTCCCGCCATATACTCCTGAAACCGTCTTTTCCATTCACCTGTAAGAGAAAGATAACCCTGATAGAGCAGTGGATTTTTCGCTAATCTTTGTTCCAGTTCCTCTGCCTGACATGAGTTTTCTTCTATATATCTTTTTAGTTTTGTTATTCCGTTGTTGTTTATATTATTGTTGTTTGATTTGTTACTTTTTACATTATTACTTTCTACATTGTTACTTTTTATATTATTGTTTTTGACATTATCACTTTCTACATTGTGTGTTTTTATTATCATTTTGTCTTCCATATTCCTCCTCATTTTCGTATAAATACTTTTAGTTACCTGTCCACACCTACGGCATGACCGATACCTATTGTTTTTCTTGAATTTTTCATTGAACATCTGTGATTTTAGATGATTAATTAGAAAATTATAATTCATGAATTATTTTCGTTTTCCTTTAGTGATTTAATCATATCAGATATGTTTTAATTTTAATATGTTTATATTGTCCGAAATAATTTACATATTTTATTGCAACATATATAATTTTATAATAATCAAACAAATAGTATTTTATGCAATGTGCATTATTTTCTCTGATTTTTTTGTTAATATATGACAAAAAAATCGACGCTTATCTACTGTAAACGCCGATGTAATCATTGTTTGCTTTACTTTCTTTCTTCACTTTTCAAATTATATGCTTTACTCTTTACTTCTTCATTCCTTTTCTGAAAAGAAAAACCAGCCACACGCTGTTGCGTGTGACTGGCATATAATCCGTATTATCGAGATATAGTATCGTCAACTTTTTAAAGTTATCTCTTCTTGATTTTCAATCAAGAAAACCTAAATGTTCTCTTCTTGATTTTCAATAAAGAAGCATCCCTCGCTTTTGCTCGGTCAATTATTTAACTTTAACATTAACTTTTACTTTCTTGCTTCCTACTTTGATTGTTACAGGTACTTTGCTAACTTTCTTCTTCTTAGCTTTAAGTGAAACAACTACTTTGCCCTTAGAAACTTTTGCTGACTTGTATGTCAAATATTTCTTCTTAGACTTAGGAATTGTAACCTTAACTGTATCTGTTGTTGCTTTCTTCTTGTTCTGAGCTGTAACCTTAACTGTTACCTTAGCTGTCTTATTCTTCTTAACTGTTACTTTCTTCTTAGCAGCCTTAGCCTTAGTTGTCTTGTTCTGAACATAGATCTTAACCTTAGCTGTCTTTGTACCAGCCTTAAGTGTTACTGTACCATAGTATCCCTTATATTTCTTAGCTTTCTTAGGTACTGTAATCTTAATCTTAGTCTTAGAAGAAACCTTAACTGTAGCGTACTTCTTGTTAGCTTTCTTTGTAATCTTAGCCTTTACAGCTTTTCCGTTCTTGTCTTTACCTGTGTACTTGATTGTCTTAGACTTTCCTGCTGCAATAACAACTTTCTTAGCAACTGTGAGCTTAGACTTGTTCTTTGCAGGAGCTTTTGTTGGAGCCTCTGTTGGAGCTTCTGTTGGCACTGCTGAAGGTGTTGTTGTTGCTGTTGATGTTGGTACAGCTGAAGGTGTTGTTGTTGCTGTAGGTGTTGTTGTTGCTGTAGCTGTTGCTGTAGCTGCTGCTGTTGTTGATGGAGTTGTAGCTGCTGCTGTTACC
>JBNMLR010000299.1:0-3737 GCA_050874945.1 Butyribacter sp.
ATTGACGAAGCGGAAAATATCATGATAGCAGGTCATGTAAGACCTGACGGTGACTGTATCGGTGCGTGTGTTGCATTACAGAGATATATCAAAAGATTTTATCCTAAAAAGAGTGTGTATGTGTATATAGAAACTGTTCCGGAAGTATTTCAGTTTATGGATGATAAGAAAGATATATCTTCCGACAGCGTGCCACAGGACAAATCTGACCTGTTCATAGCACTTGACTGCAGTTCGCCGGACAGACTGGGTGATGCCCAGAAAGCATTTTACAATGCAAAAAGTACGATATGCATAGACCACCATATAAGCAACAGATGTTATGCGGGAGTAAATATCGTTGAAGCTGATGCAAGCTCAACCTGTGAAGTGCTTTATGGTCTTATGGCTGAGGATGAAAAGTTTTCAAATTCATTAGATAAGGCAAATCTTACAGAAACCGTTTTGTCGCTTGAAAACGATAAAAAACCGGAGTTTGAGATTGCGAGAGCATTATACATAGGAATAATATTTGACACGGGTGTGTTCAGGTATTCAAACACATCGAAAAAGACGATGGAGATAGCCGGCAAACTTATGGAAACAGGTATTCCTTTCTGGAAATATATTGATGAGTGCTTTCTCCAGAGAACATACACACAGGCACAGCTTCTTGGAAGAACACTTCTTGCGAGTATGCGTGTCATGGATGGAAAGTGCATAGTGGCAACTATCACCAGAAGAATGATGGAGTTTTATGAAGCTAAGACAGAGGATATTGAGGGAATAGTCGACCAGCTTCGCATAACACAGGGTGTTGAAGTTGCAATACTCCTCCATGAGATAGGTGACCAGGAGTACAAAGTAAGTTTAAGGTCAAATGATTACATAGATGTGAGCAAGATAGCATCGTTTTTCGGCGGTGGCGGTCATGTAAAAGCGGCAGGTTTTACAATGCGTGGTTCTGCACATGATGTTGTAAACAATATAACAGGTCATATAGAAAGCCAGATGCTCAATAAATAAAGATACTGTTTATACGGCAGTTATAAAAATATAAAGGATGGAAAACAGGATTTGGACGGAATAATTAACGTATATAAAGAAGCAGGTTTTACTTCTCATGATGTTGTGGCAAAACTCAGAGGAATACTAAAACAAAAAAAGATAGGTCATACAGGCACACTTGACCCGGAGGCAACAGGTGTGCTTCCTGTGTGCTGTGGTAAGGCAACAAAAGTCTGCGAACTGCTTACGGACAAAGATAAATCGTACAGGGCAGTGTGCAGGCTTGGAGTTGAGACTGACACACAGGACATGACGGGAACAGTCTTAAATGAATGTGATACTGATATGATTACTGAGGAGCAGTTAAGAGAGTGCATAAATTCCTTTGTCGGTCAGACAGAGCAGATACCGCCTATGTATTCGGCCTTAAAAGTCAATGGCAAAAAGCTGTATGAACTTGCGAGAGAGGGAAAGATTGTTGAGAGAAAACCGAGAAAGATAACAATATCAGAGATAGACATTGTTGATATAAATCTTGAAGAAAAAACATTTACAATGGATGTTACCTGCTCAAAGGGAACATATATAAGAACACTCTGTCATGACATTGGAAAAAAGCTGGGTGTCTGTGCTGCAATGGAAAAACTTGTGAGGACAAGAGTGTCAGTGTTTAAGATAGAAGAGGCACTTACATTGAACGATATAGAAATCCTTTCAAAAGAAAAGCCTGAGATATTCAGGGAGAAAGTTTATAGCGTTGACTCGCTCTTTGATTATCTAAAAGTAAATGTGGCAGGTGACGGGATAAGGTATCTGCAGAATGGAAACACTTTGAAAGCAAAAGATTTTAAGCAGGATGTGTCTGGGATAAAACAGGATGAAAAAATACTTGTCTACGATGAAAATAACTATTTTAAGGCGGTATATCAGAAAAAGGAAAATGATTTTAAAGTGTTTAAAATGTTTTAGTTTTCAAGGAGGCAGAAGAAAAAATGGAAATCCTAAAAGGTTTGGATATAGAAGTAAAAAACAGTGCGGTATCACTTGGGAAATTTGACGGTGTGCACAGGGGACACCGCCTTTTGCTTAACGGAATATCAGAGAGGAAAGAGCTTGTACCGACCGTGTTTACATTTGAAATGTCAGATACACCTCAGAAATATATATATTCACAGGATGAAAAAAACAAAGTCTTAGAGGAAATAGGAATTGCAAGAGAGGTTATATTTCCGTTTAATGAGCACGCAAAAAACATGGCTCCTCAGGAGTTTATAGAAAAATTTCTTGTAGAAAAACTTGATGTGAAATATATATGCGTCGGTGAAGATTTTCATTTTGGAAGAAACCGTGAGGGCAATGTCGGAATGTTAAAAAAATATGCTTCTATATATGATTATGACATAAAGATATTTCATAAGCTTGAGTCCGACAATGAGATAATAAGCAGTACGCTTGTCAGGAAAAAGCTTGAGGACGGAGATGTGGCGCGAGCAAACGAACTTCTCGGACGCAGTTATTTCATTGAGGGTACGGTCATTCATGGCAATGCACTTGGAAGAACAATGAATATGCCGACGGCAAATATCATACCGGAAAAATCAAAACTGCTTCTGCCGTCAGGAGTATATGCGTCAAAGGTAAAGATAGACGGCGATGACACGGTCTTTAAAGGCGTGACAAATATAGGAAGAAAGCCTACCATAGGCAGATACGACATAGGTGTGGAAACCTGCCTGCTTGATTTTGACAGGGACATATATGGAAAAAAGATAATGGTCGAGTTTTATGAACGCATAAGACCGGAAAAAAAATTTCCGGGACTTGATGAGCTGAAAAATCAGATGGAGGCGGACAAGGCAAAGGCGGCACGAATATTAAAAAGATAAAAAATGATTGCTGTTTATACTTGCCGGTACAATCTGAACAATATGTAAATAAATCAAAAAATCAGCAACAGATTGATTAAATGACAATAATTGGCAAATGTAACAATTTCTTAATCAAAAAGCAACACTTTTTTCCTTGACTTATATTTTTAATTTGTTATGATTATATTGCTTATGTGAAAACCATAAGGGCAAACATAAATGTGTTTGCCCTTTTACAATGTTTGCATAAGTCTGATAATAAATATAGGGATAGTGAGGAATGAGACTAATGAAGAGAAAATATGTTCAAGGTATTTTATTTGGGGTATTGTTTGCAACAGCAGTGAGCTGCAGTGCCTGTGGCGGAAAAAAAGATAAGGCAAAAAAAAGCGGTGACTCTGTTACTGCAAAGGAAAATGTCGTAAAGAAAAAAGAGGCGGTAAAACTTGTTCTTAGTGAGACAAAATCACTGCCTGATAAAGTCAAAGATGCTGAGTTTAGTTCAGCAGATAAAAAAATTGCGACAGTTACAAAAAACGGAGTAGTACATGGTGTTAAGCGTGGAAAAACAACTATTACGATGAAAAGTGATGAAGAAGTTATACATTATCAGATAAAAGTAGCGAAACATGGAATGGTCTATCCTAAATTTACAATGCTTACCGGTGAACATTTAGATATACAGTTTAGCACTAAGGTAAAAGCTAAAAATGTCAAGTGGAGTACGACAAACAAAAATATAGCAACAGTAAACAAAAAAGGAAAAATAGTTGCAAAAAAACGAGGAAATGTTATCATAAAAGGAAATGATGGCAAAAGGACATATGTATCAAAGATAACAGTTAAAAAAAGACCAAAGAACATAGTATATCTTACATTTGA
>JBNMLR010000300.1:0-3697 GCA_050874945.1 Butyribacter sp.
GTATTTTTCTCCAAAGAGTGCCATCGCACCTGTCTTTTTAGCTTCATCAAGTGACATAACTTCCGTAACTACCGGAAGATTTGCTGCCACCTGCTCATTTACGATAGCTTCAACTTTCTCTATCTCCTCAGGAGTCATAGCTGAAAAATGTGTAAAGTCAAATCTGAGTCTGTTTGCATCATTGTATGAACCAGCCTGCTCTACATGAGAACCTAAAACCTTGCGGAGTGCTTCCTGTAAAAGATGTGTAGCACTGTGGTTTTTGCAGGTTGCCGCACGGTTTACGGCATCAACTTTAAGTGTAACGGTATCTCCGTCTTTAAACATTCCCTTAACTACTTCACCGATATGTGCTACTTTTCCGCCGAGAAGTTTAACTGTATCTTTTACCTTAAATTCACTGTCACCGCATACGATAGTTCCTATATCTGCCTGCTGTCCACCCATTGTGGCATAAAATGGTGTCTTATCAACAATAATAGTTCCACTCTGACCGTCTGTCAAAGCTGCAACTACATCACTGTCCGTTGTAAGTGCAGTAATCTTTGCGTCAGCTTCAAGTCTGTCATATCCGATAAACTCTGTTGTAAGTGCCGGGTCAAGCTGCTGGTAAACAGTCTCCTCTGCTCCCATATAATTCGTTGTCTTTCTGGCACTGCGGGCTTTCTGCTTCTGCTCTTCCATAGCAGTCTCAAAGCCTTTCTCATCAACCGTATATCCTTTTTCTTCAAGGATTTCAGTAGTGAGGTCTAACGGAAATCCGTAAGTGTCATACAGCTTAAATGCATCTTCGCCTGCAAGCTCTTTCTTTCCTGACTTTGCAAGTTCCTCCTGCATCTGATTGAGAATATTTAATCCCTGGTCTATTGTCTTGTCAAATTTGCTCTCTTCCTGTGAAAGTACATTTAATATAAATTCTTTCTTTTCCTCAAGTTCAGGATAACCGTCTTTTGACTCATTTATAACAGTCTGTGCAAGTTCTGCCATGAACTGTTTGTTTATGCCGAGCATACGACCGTGGCGAACCGCTCTTCTTATAAGACGGCGGAGTACATAACCCCGCCCCTCGTTTGACGGCATGATTCCGTCTGAAACCATAAATGTTGATGAACGGATATGGTCTGTGATAAGTCTTATTGAAACATCTTTTGCTTCATCTTCCTGGTATGTCGTACCTGCCATCTCACATATTTTATCTCTTATGGCTTTCATAGTATCTACATCAAATACAGAATCAACATCCTGAACTACAACGGCAAGACGCTCAAGTCCCATACCTGTATCTATGTTCTTATTTTCAAGTTCTTCATAACCGCCGTGTCCGTCACCATTAAACTGTGTAAATACATTGTTCCATACTTCCATGAAACGGTCACAGTCACACCCCACCTTACAGTCAGGTTTTCCACAGCCGTACTTCTCTCCTCTGTCATAATAAATCTCCGAACATGGACCGCACGGACCTGCACCATGCTCCCAGAAGTTGTCACACTCGCCGTTTTCATCACGGTAAAAACGTGTGATCCTATCCCCCTGAACACCTATCTCTTTTGTCCAGATGTCATATGCTTCATCGTCCTCGCCATAGATTGACGGATAAAGTCTGTCAGGCTCCATGCCGATAACCTTTGTCAAAAACTCCCATGACCATGCAATAGCTTCATGTTTGAAGTAATCACCGAAAGAGAAGTTTCCGAGCATCTCAAAGAATGTAAGGCGACGCGCCGTCTTTCCTACATTTTCAATATCACCCGTGCGGACACACTTCTGGCAGGTCGTAACTCGTCTTCTCGGCGGTATCTCCTGACCTGTAAAATATGGCTTAAGTGGTGCCATACCTGCATTTATAAGTAATAAACTGTTATCATTGTGTGGAACGAGAGAAAAGCTTTTCATTGCAAGATGACCTTTGCTCTCGAAGAACTCTAAGTACATTCTACGAAGTTCATTAACACCGTATTTTTTCATGATTATGTTCCTCCAGCTAAAATCGGGACATTTATCATCCCTCTATTTCCATAACCTATACAACGACAGTCTGCATGAGTCATCAAACGAATATTTGCAATCCGCCCTGCTGCCTGCCCATAACACTATCAGCCGCCAGCAGTATATAATATTAAAAACTTTTGCAAAACCCATGTCTGTTTGCATACTGTCAATAAAAGGTTGAAGTCTAATAAATAATTATAAGTTATGAAATTTAGTCTGTCAATAAATCATTGATTTTATATTTCATATTTTTTACGATAACCCTGTATGACCGCATTTTAACACTATCAGAAAAGCCAACTGTTTGTATTGCGTAGAGCAATAAACAACAGGACTTTCTTTTAACTACGGCAATCATACAAAGTTTTTTATTATTCATATATTAATCATCAGAATCCGATAATTTAAGCGTACCGTCATTCGTCAGATCTTCAATCACTTTTCTTGTATTTTTGGCTTTAAAACTTATATTTAACATCTTTTTATCCGCAAACTTATTTTTACTGTTTACATAAAAATATTTTCGCTCATAAGCTCCCATCTTATATTTTTCTGCCATAGTTGCATTTACATATGTTTTAAAATATAAATGTTTATCGTCACCCGAACCCTGATATGACAAATCCAACACATCTATATTTCCAGCATCAATGTCTTTTAAAACGGCTTCATATATTTCCTTTCCTGCTTCTTCCGTTGAAGCATATGTATCACTGTCAGAAGACGAATCGGCATCCTCAACCTCTACATTTTGCAATATATAATCAGTTTCTTTATATGCCTTAGAAAAAACCGCTTCATATTTTTGCTTACTGTTGTTTGCACATTCGACTATCCTGTCGGATATTGTTCCCTGACCTGTCGGAAGGTCATACGAAAATTCACGCCTGGTTCCATTTTTTAATCTGTAATAAAAACTGACATAGCAAAGTGAATCTCCATCATCCTTTAATCTTTTTTCTTCAATTTCTTTGTTCAGCTTAATAAACTTACTTATTTCATCCTTATCCGTATATAAAATAGTATTTTCCGATGATATTTCAAGTGTACTGATATTGTTTAATTTCGGAATTTTTATGCCAATAACACCTGTTGCCTCCAAAACAAGAAACAACAACATTCCTCCGACTACAACCAAAAAGTTTTTCCTGCTGAAACTTTTCCAGATAAAAAATGTCTTTTTTAACATCATTTCACTGACAAAATAGCATATTATCACGCATATCAATATCAAAGCAACAATACCGATAAGTCTTTTCGTACCATATGCAGCTCCACCGTTTATCGTATCTCCAATATCCTGCTGAAAATATATCGTCCAGCTTGTAAGTGCTAAAAACATTCCTCCTGCTACCGCAAATATAGTTCTGTAAACCGGTTTTCCCCAGCTAAACGCTATCATATCGCCTACTGTTTCAGACTTGCGATACTTATACAAAAGAAGTGCTATTGCGAAAATAAAAATTGCTGCAACCAATACTAAGGCAAATGGTACTATCTGGTGCAATGAGATCGCCTGCACCTTTGAGATGTCAGAATAGATTATACCTGATGTCTCAAATCCTGCCTTACTGAATAAACGCACTATCGGACTGAACCATGCGTATTTACTTGTCAAAATATTTTCAGCATCAACTGTTCTATCTGAATATGAAAACATTTGGTTTACTGACATAAACATTATGTAAAGTCCTATATAAAGCAC
>JBNMLR010000301.1:0-3694 GCA_050874945.1 Butyribacter sp.
AGAGCAAACTATAAGTATATACAAAATAAAATATAAGCATATATAAAGAATAAACTATAAATGCAAAGAATAAAGCATAAATATATATAAAGAATAAGTTATAAATGCACCGAAGATATAAAACAAAAGCATATAGAAAGAGCAAGCTATAGGTGTAAAAAATAAGACATAGGCATATATAAAAAATAAGATTTATACAAAGTTTCCTTATAGAATATACAAACATTTAAGTCAGATTTTATTCAAAAATCCTAAAAGGGTGAAAAAACATCGTAAAATGCCGAAAATAGTCATATCTATAAAAATAAAGCTATCAGAAAAATAAAAATTTCCTATTTGAATGTAAAAAAATCACCGGAATTCAAAAAAATTCTGCATTTTTTGGGTTATCGGGTCCGTTTTAGGTGTCCGATGACCCTGAATGTGAGTTTTCTGCCAGTTGAATGAGTGGTATTAAAGTGGTATTCTATATGTAAAAAATGGTGCTGAAAAAAACGGAAACCGATTTTTGACATAGGGGGTGTATAATGACATTTAAGTATGCGCAAAGGAGGTTTACAGTATGTGTGAAAGCACGCCACGCTGCCTGCCGGAAGATATAATGCTAAACGAAAGATATAAGATAGGCAGAGTCATAGGCGAGGGGAGTTTTGGGATTACATATGTAGGAAAAGATTTACTTTTAAATATAACGGTTGCAATAAAGGAGTATTTTCCTCTTAGTTATGGAAGCAGAGATGTCCGTGGCAGGGACGATTACAGTATATACATTTACCACGGAAAAAACAGTGAATTATATAAAAAAGGTCTTAGTGACTTTTACAGTGAGGCAACGATATTGTCGCAGTTTCATTCTCTGGACGGCATAGTTTCTGTCAGGGACTTTTTTTATCTGAACAATACGGCTTATATCGTTATGGATTATGTAGACGGTATCACATTAAAAGAGTATGTGAGGAAAAATGGTGCGATAAAAGGGCAGGAAGCATTTTCGATGATGAAGCCTATTATCAGGTCACTGAAAAAAATTCATGATGCGAAGATACTGCATAGGGACATAAGCCCGGACAATATACTTATAAGGATAAAAGAAAAGCAGCTTGTTCTTATAGATTTTGGCTCGGCAAGAGAAAAAAATGTCATGACGGATAAAAGTCTGACGGTTACATTCAAAAGAGGATATACCTCGGAGGAGCAATATCTTCGTAAAGGCAGGCAGGGGAGCTGGTCGGATGTATATTCATTGTGTGCGACTATGTATTTTATGCTCACGGGAAAAGAGCCTAATGAGTCAATAGAGAGAATGCTTAGGGACAGGCTTGTGCCACTGTCAGAGATAGAAAATATAGATTTAACTAAAAGACAGAAACAGGCGATAATGCACGGAATGTCGATAAAGGCAGAAGACAGGATACAGAGTATGGACGAGTTGTATAGTGAATTATACAACGGAAAAAGGTTCAGCTTTAACATAAGGATAAATAACAGGACAAAAACAATAGGAAAAATGGTGGTACTGTTTATTGCCGTGGCTATGGCGGGCATTGTTATCGGATTTGCCGTAAATAACAGAAGAATGTTCACGAAGAATAAAGGGGCGGTTGCACAGATTTCTGCAAATCCGGTGATGACACAGCAGACAGCGGAGACAAAAGAGCCGGACAGCAGATATTATATGCCGTCATTTGAGGGAATGACAAAGCAGCAGGCATTAGAACTGCTGGATGCAAAAGGTGATACGGCGGTTCTTGTCAAATGGAGCAAAAAATACAGTCATACCCAAAAGGGCAAGATAATATCGCAGAGTATAACAGACGGAACGATATGCGAGAGAGGAAAGAAAAAAACATTAGTTCTCACCATAAGTAATGGTGAAAAGAAATATAAGGTTCCGGATTGTGTCGGAAAAGGATATAAGAATGCAATACAAAAAATTAAAGACAAAAAACTTTCATATAAGATAATATATAAAGAGAGTAAAAAAGATAAAGGTATTGTAATAGGACAGGCTCCTAAACCCGGAAAAATGGTGAAAAGCAGGACTGTTATAAAGATTACGGTAAGCAAAGGAGAAAAAGTAAAAGTGGCACCACAGACACAAAATACTCCAAAGCCGTATGAGACTAAGACAAGTGCACCAAAAACTCAGACTAAGAAAAATGAGAAAAAAAATAAAGATGTTGATTTCGCGGGAAGTATCCCATGATAACGACAGAAAATAGAGCAAAAATGAGGAATTACTATGAGATACAAAGATTTAGATGGTGAATTTTCAAAAGAGATAAAAACATTATTAAAGAAAAACAAGTTTATGAGATTTGATATATTTATAATATCAAAGGTACTCAAAAAAGATTATATGAAAAAAAAGATAAGTGATGAGACAAGAGCAGAGGCTTATCACTCATTTTGCAAGATTACCGGAGACAGACGGTTTGCGGCAGTGCCAACAGTAAAAAGGTGGTTTGGCATAAACGGATATACATTGCCGAGACGGGAAAATATATTTGAGATAGCATATGTACTTAAAATGTCTGAAAATGAATTGAGAGAGTGGCTTATGGAGGGGATTGGTGAACCCGATGTTCAGTTTAATGACTATCATGAAGTAATATGGCTGTATGGTCTTGTCAACGGAATGACATGGGAGAATGTGGAAAAAAACATAGAGACTTATGAGAAAAGGCTGAAATTTGAGATAAAATTAGAAAAGACACATTCCACCAATTATCTGATGGAGCAGTTTGATGCTAGAAAGAGAAGTGATGAAAAAGAATTTATGGAATGGATGTATATGAACACTTCTTCATTTAAGGGCTATAGCCGGACAACTCTGGAGTATGTAAACATTTATAAAGATATAATTACAGAATATACCTGCAATGAGTCTATGGTAAGCCTGAAAAAGTTTTTGGCAGAGACTGATTTTTATTCATGGACAAAAAAGAAAAATGCAGATGAGAACGAGAGGATAGTTCAAAAATATCTTTATTATATTAAGAGGAAAAGGGATAAAAATGTGTCTGAGGGTATGATGGAAAACATCAGGGAGGCAAACAGAATAGCACATATGTCTCCTGATTCCAGACAAAAAATGCTGGCAGATATATTTTCCACATCAAAAGCAAACAATGAATTTGGAAACCTTACACGAAAACGATTGTCGGATATTTTAAATCTGCCGATTCGGTTAGAGAGAAATATGCGTGCAGGGGTAATTCTCAACGAATTAAAAGATAAAGATGATACAGACATATGCCCGGAGTGGGTGGCAGAATTTATTGAAAGCTGTGCAAAAAAAAGGACGGCACCTGAAAATGTAAAAGAGGCAGCAGACTGGCTTAAGTCATTCATGGTTGAAAACCACAGAAGATGCAGGCTCGTTCAGAGAAAAGACCTGCTGCCAATGATACTTTATGTTGCACAGCGCAGATACACGGAAGAAAACAGCAGACAGAACAAAGAGTACGAACAAAACGCAGCGAAAGAATATTTTATCGAGATGGCAAATGCAACTTTGTCGTCTTGTGGAATGACTCCGATAAACAAAAAATATAAACTTGACATGGTGCTGCTCAGCACATTTCAAAAAGATGATATGTATTCATACTCGGAAGTTGTGGAGGTGACATCGGAGATATAGAGGAGAGATGCAGCGTCAAAAAAGTTCATTATTTTAAGGCAGATATGATGG
>JBNMLR010000302.1:0-3691 GCA_050874945.1 Butyribacter sp.
ATTTTATCTTTAAAACTATTATCTTTTTTGATGAAATCATCTTTTGAAAGTATATAAAAGAGATATGAATTCTGATACGATAAATGTTCTTTATCAGTTGTAAAATCATCTCCCTTTTGCCCTACAAAAACTGATAAATACGAAAACGCTTTTTTATTTTTTACTTCCACATTTCCCACTTCATCAAATACCGCTTTTTCTATTTCACTGCTTTTGTCAATTACACTGTCATAGTCAGCCGTTACACATACATCATTTGGATACCTTGCCGTAAGTTCATCCTGTATTCCGACATACATACTCACCGTAGTTGAAATCACCACAAGCACCATCGTTGAAAGAATACATATACTTGCAAGACCTGCCGCATTCTGCTTCATTCTGTAAAGCATACCTGAAACTGCCATAAAATGTTTCTTATTATAATAAAACTTTTTATTATTTCTAAGTAATTTTAATAATGCAATACTTCCAGCCGTAAATAGTGCAAATGTTCCGATTACGACCAGCAGCACGGCAACAAAGAAAAGGGTGAGTACCTTAAGCGGATTTTGTGTTGTAATCGCTATATAATAAGCTATTGCAAGACATACTACTCCAACTATTGTCATAAAAATCTTTGTTTTTGGTTCTCTCTCACCTACATTTGTACCACGAAGAAGTTCAATAGGATTTGCCAGTTTTATCTGCATGAAATTGTATAAAAATGTCAGCAAAAATAATATCCCAAATGAAACTACACATAAGACAATTCCGTGTATATTAACAAAAAATTGCACTGTCTTATGTATTCCTATAATTCCATATAAGACCATAAGCATAAATTTAGAAAATGCTATTCCCACTATAATTCCGCACACTAGAGAGATTACGGCAGAATAAATGGTTTCTACAAAAAGAACCTTTGATAAATGCCTTTTTTCCATTCCGAGAATGTTATAAACACCTATTTCTTTTTTTCTTCTTTTGATGATAAAACTGTTTGTGTAAAACAAAAATATATATGAAAATATTACTATAATTCCGACACCAAGTCTGAATATGATTGCAAGACTGTCTGCCCCCATTATTTTATTAAGCCCTTTATTGTCACTTAAAAATGACATCATATATAGCATTGCAACCGTAATTATACTTGAAATTATATATGGTATATAAAACGGTTTGTTATTAGACAGATTTGTCTTTGCCAGTTTAAAATATAATTTACCCATCTGTGATTACTCCCTTTTTTTAATTTTTAATCGTTCACTTTATCTCCTCCGGTTGTAAGTACCGTCAGCGTATCAGAAATCTTTGCATAAAGCTCCTCATTTGACAGACCACCTCTGAATATCTGATGAAATACTTCACCGTCTTTTATAAATAAAATCCTGTTCGCATGACTTGCCGCCTTTGTACTGTGCGTTACCATAACTATCGTCTGACCGTTTTCATTTATCTCATTGAAAAGTCCTAAAAGGTCATCTGTTGCCTTTGAATCAAGTGCCCCTGTCGGCTCATCAGCAAGTATAAGTTCAGGCTCTGTTATAAGTGCCCTTGCCACTGCCGCCCTCTGTTTCTGTCCGCCGGAAACCTCATACGGATATTTCTCAATTATCTGTTCGATGCCGAGCATTTTTGCTATCGGACGAAGTTTAGTTTCCATCTCATTATGTTTCTTTCCCGCAAGCACGAGCGGAAGATATATATTGTCTTTAAGTGAAAAATTGTCTAACAGGTTAAAATCCTGAAAAACAAAACCGAGATGCTCCCTCCTGAATGAAGATATTTCCTTTTCCTTGACCGTTGAAAGATTTACTCCATTTAAAAGCACATTGCCGGATGTCGGTTTATCAAGTGCAGCCAGAATGTTTAACAATGTTGTTTTTCCTGAACCTGACTCTCCCATAACTGCAACATACTCGCCTTTGTCTACTGAGAAATTGATATTCTTAAGTGCCTGAACCTGATTACCCCCAAATCTTGTAGTGTAAACTTTCTTTAAATTTGAAACTGATAATATTGCCATGACTTCCACCTTTCTTATAACAAAACTTTTTAAACATTTGCGAAACTATCATAATCTGCAAGTAAAATAGATATTCGCAATTCGCTTGACTTGCATTTCTTTCTGTTCTGATATTATCCTAACAAAAAAGAGAAATGTCTGCTATCGAAACAGCTTACATTTCTCTTTTATTTCTTACATTTTTGTAAGATACGCTGTGGTTGTCAAGCGGATGTTTGCAATCCGCTCTGCTACTAACACTATTAGCTGTATTGCTCTAAGCACTAAAAGCAGGGACTTCCTTAATAATGTTAAATAATTTTATCTATCTTTCACCTATAAGAACCTCTTTACCTCTAAAAGCAAATCCATAGTGATATATATTTTCTTTATCTACTCCACGATTTATCAGCTCTGCATCATAATTTTTATCTTCTATCTGTTTTAATGCAGTTTCGACTGTTTCTTCAAGTGACTTTTCTTTTCTAGGATTTATCACCTTAAACTCTATTACAATCCCCGGATATTTTTTACTCTGTTTATCTTTTGGTTCGAGCATTATATCATATCGTCCGAAACCACTCTCACGGTTTGAGGTTATGATATAGTTATCTGACTGGTCTACCATAAGTCCTAAAACAAAGCCGTGGAAAAACCTCTCAGGTTCTTCGTCTGATGGTACATTTCCAGTATCAAAATAACTAATAGTTTTTAATGCTACTTTGTTCATATAAACATTCATACTCTCTATATCTCCACTTATAAGTGCTTTTATAAATTCATTTGTCTCACTTTTTGCAGGACTGAACCATCTGAGTATCATATCCTCAAACATAAACTGTATTTCCAAATTTGTAAGTGCAAGTGTGTATCTGCGTGCTTTTCTGCGATTTCCAACAAGCGGTTCTGCTGATACCACTTTGAGATACCCGCTTGCCAGCATAAGACTCCATACGGCATCTTCTGAATAATCAAGTTCTGAAAATACTATCTGTTCATCTATCGGCACATTGATTGTTTCTCCTTTAAGAAGCGTTTCCATCATCATTTTTATATATGAACTGCCTGTTTTTACTAAACTGTTTATCAATCCATTTGAGCTTGAGTCTGCCCAATATGTTTTAAAAGTTTTAAATTTTAATAAATTTATTATCGACCACGGATTGTAAATATCTTTTTTATCTCCAAAAGTAAATCCGTCATACCACTTTTTAACTTCTCCTTTTTCATCTGAAAGTCCCTGTTCATCAAGTGCATTAAATACTTCTTCTTCCGTAAAGCCGAATACCGTTTCATATTGATTTGATGTAGTTGTAACAACTACAAGATTATTCAAATCAGAGAAAATACTTTCTTTAGATACCCTTGTTATACCAGTCATTATTGCACGCTCTAAATAAGGATTTGTCTTAAATGTTGAATTAAAAAGGCTTCTTGTAAAGGAAACAAGTTCTTCCCAATATCCATTTACATATGCTTCCTGCATCGGAGTGTCATACTCATCAAGAAGAATAATTGTATTTTTCCCATAATACCTGCTGAGATAATTTGACAGATTATTTAAAGCCTCCTGTGCCACCTCATCGCTCATATCTGCACAGACAGACTGATACTGTGCTATCTCATTAGCATTATAAAGATTGCTTTTCAATATATAATCAAATTCATTGTATATTTTTACAAGTTCAGCTTTTATTTTTA
>JBNMLR010000303.1:0-3688 GCA_050874945.1 Butyribacter sp.
GCTCTTGACACGGCGGCAACTGTTACCGAGGGAATTAAAGCACAGATAAATTATTCCGTAAAGGGCAGTGACACGGCGGTAAGCGGAAATGCAAAATATAATACGACATATGTTGCAAAGATTACTTTATCGGCAGATGATTATTATAAATTTGCAGATGGAATATCAAAGGACAATATTACCGTAAACGGAAATGAGGTAACATCATTTGTTATTAATGATAATGGAACGATAACTGTTACATATGAGTTTGCAACTACGAAAAAAGCAAAACTTATAAGTATTACGGCACCGGAAGATATTACAGTACCAAACGGAGCAGAAAAAACAGTGGATGGTCTTAAACTTCCGTCAACTGTTACTATTAAAACAGAAGATGCGGAGGTCACAAGTGCATCCGTAACATGGAATCTTGATGGTGTTATAAGTTATAATCCGTCAAGTACAATAGCACAGAAATTTGAGGTGCGTGGTAATATTACTTTGCCGGAGTCGATTTCAAATGAATCAAATGTATCTCTTAAGGTAAAGGCAGCTGTTACTGTATCCGCAAAATCAACTGAACTAAAAAAGATTACTTCTGTTGATATTACGGAGTTGTCTGCACCTCAAAGCGGAGAAAGTATTGTTAATAAAGTGACCTGTAAGACAACGGGAGTTTCAACAGCAACCGTAAAATTTTACAATAAAAGTACAAATAATTCAGCGGTTACAAAAGGAAGATATAACACTGTATATATTGCACATATAACATTGACGGCAAAAAGTGGTTATGAGTTTGCAGCGGATATAAGCGAGGAAAATGCAAAAGTGCTGGGAAACGCCGCAACATCAGTTACAAAGAACAGTAATGGAACATTGCTTGTTAAATATGAGCTGCCTGCGGCACGAAAAGCAAAACTTACAGGTATCACGAAGCCTGCAAATATTTTAAATGTTGCAAACGGAACAGCTAAGACGGCAGAAGCACTTGGACTTCCAAAAACAGTAACAATAAAAACAGAGGACTCAAGTGTTACAAGTGCATCAGTGACATGGGATTTAGAGAATCCGGCATCAGGAACATATGACGCATCAGTAAAGACCGCACAGACATTTTCGTTAAACGGTACGGTTGTATTGCCGGATACAATAAGTAATGATGATAATGTATCGCTTACGGTAACAATTAAGGTTTCAGTGGCAGCAGGCAAAGACAGCAGTAATGATAATAGCGGAAATAACAGCAGCGACAATAATAATAGTAGCAATAGTAATAACAATAACAGCAACAATAACAATAGCAACAACAATAATAGTAATAGCAATAACAGTAACAGCAGTGGCAGTGACAGCAACAGTGGAAATAACAGCAATAGCGGAAGTGACAGCAACAGCGGCAGTGATGACAATAACGGAAATGACAACAACAGCGGCGATGATGATAATTCAACGCAGACACCAAAAGAGGGTGAGAAACTTACAGATACAAAAACGAAAGCCGTGTATATCTACAAAGCAGGTTCACTGGTATATGTCGGAACAACGGATAAAAATGCTAAATCTGTTACAGTAAGAACAAGTGCAAGGATTAACCGTGTAACTTACAAAATTACGGCTATTGCCGATGCCGCATTCCATAATAATAAAAAGATGACAAAAGTTATTATTGGTACAAATGTAAAAACTATCGGAAAAAATGCTTTTAACGGATGTGTTAAACTTTCAAGTGTAAAAATCGGAAAAAATGTAACTACAATAAATGACAAAGCATTTTATAACTGTACGGCATTAAAAACCGTTGAAATCCCTGCAAAGGTAACAAAAATCGGCAAATCTGCATTTGAAAAATGTAAGAACTTAAAGAAGATTACTATAAGTACACAGAAGTTAAAGAAGAACAGTGTAGGAGCAAATGCATTTAAGGGAACACCAAAGAATGCATCAGTTAAAGTTACTGCAAAGAGTTTAAAGGCTTACAAGAAATTCCTTTATCAGAAAGGATTGAATAAAAAAGCTAAGATAACAAAATAAAATACAGAAAGTGTAAGAGTTCTTAACAGGTGAAAGTTTACTCTTTCATCCTGTTAAGTTCAGGCAGCACCGTAAACAGCATAGTTATAAAACACATACTTCCGCCTATTACATTGGACACGGGTTCTGCCATAAATACACCGTCTGTTCCCATGTGGAAAGCATATGGAAATATGTATGTGAGTGGTACAACGATAAAAACTTTGCGTAAAAGTGAAAAGAAAATTGCCTGTTTTCGTTTGTTAAGTGATTTGAAAACGGTCTGACCGATATATTGCAAGTCCATAAAAATAAATGCAGCAAAATAAAGTTTCAACGCAGGAACGACATCTTTTATGAGTGTTGCATCGGAACTGAAGACCATGATTAAATATTTCGGGGCAAGTATGATAATGCTCCACATTATGCCGGTATAGATAAGTGCCATGACAGCCATTACTATACCGGCTTTTTTTACACGCTCAGGTCGTCTTGCACCATAATTGTAGCTGATGATAGGTGAAGAACCCTCTGTTATAGCATAGATAGGGGTTTCGACCATCTGTCGGACACTTGAAACGATAGTCATAACAGAGATATACACATCACCACCGGTAACATACAGTACATTATTGCAGCAGATTGAAACAAGACTGTTTGTAAGCTGCATTATAAATCCTGCTGTGCCAAGAGTTATGATATTTTTGGCAATGGAAAGGCAGGAAGAAAATTCGTTTTTATGTAGCAGCCTGACCTTTATCTCAGCTTTTTTGCGGAGAAAATAGAAAACAAAAACAGCAGAGAGTACCTGTGATATTACGGTGGCAATGGCAGCACCGTTTACTCCAAGCCCTAACACAAAAATAAAAATCGGGTCGAGTATAATATTTGCAACTGCACCGATGGTTACGGAAAACATACCTGTTGTGGAATATCCCTGTGCATTGATAAACGGATTCATGCCGGTAGATACCATGGCAGGGAGTGTTCCGAGCAGATAGATTACAATATAAGGTCTTGCGTAAGTCAGTGCATTTTGAGATGCTCCAAAAAGAATGAGAAGCGGTTTTGAAAATACAATGCCGATTATCATAAGGAGTATTGCACTCGCACATACCATAGTGAAAGATGTATTTAAAATAGTATTTGCCTTATTATCATCACCCATACCACGGTTGATGGAAAAAATCGGAGCACCGCCGCTTCCGAAAAGATTGCTGCACGCTGTAATTATCATTATCAGAGGAAAACAGAGTCCGACAGCTCCGAGAGCCACAGTTCCGATTTCGGGAATACGTCCGATATAAATACGGTCAACTATGTTGTAGAGAAGACTTAAAATCTGTGCTACAAGCATTGGGAGAGCGGCACTTAATATATTTTCTGTTACGGTGCCGGTTTCAAAATTTATGCGTTTCATCATTATACCTCGATTTCATCAATTATAAATTGAAAATAATTATAACATGATTTAAACTATATTAAAAATATTGCATCTAAGGAGGTTGTTATTTATGAAAGATATTAAATGGGCAGTTTTAGGTACGGGAGTAATCGCAAATGAGATGGCACAGGCTTTGATAAAAAAGGGAAAAAGCATATATTCGGTTGCGAACAGGACGCATCAGAAAGCAGTTGAATTTGCAAAAAAATATAATATTGAAAAAGTATATGAAGACATGAACGATGTTTTTAC
>JBNMLR010000304.1:0-3684 GCA_050874945.1 Butyribacter sp.
ACTGCACCTATCTTTAAGGCATAGTCAACCCATACCTGTAACTGGTCTTTTGTGATAGTTGTTCCTGTAGGATTGTTAGGGAAGCAGAGATAAATAATATCAGGTTCTTCCTTAGGAAGTTCAGGAACAAAGTTGTTTTCCTTTGTGCATGGCATATAGATAACATCTGACCATTTTTCTGTTTCAGGGTTATATACACCTGTACGGCCTGCCATAGCGTTTGTATCTACATATACAGGATAAACAGGGTCGCATACGGCAATCTTGTTGTCAACTGCAAATATGTCTCCGATATTTCCAGAGTCACTCTTTGCACCGTCACTTACAAAAATCTCATCTGCCGCAATGTCACATCCTCTTGCCTTGTAATCGTTCTCTACGATAGTTGTACGAAGAAATTCATATCCGAGGTCAGGAGCATATCCCTTAAATGTCTCTTTTACTGCCATCTCGTCAACCGCACTGTGAAGTCTCTTTATAACAGCAGGAGCAAGTGGTAAAGTCACATCTCCGATACCGAGTTTGATAACTTCCTTATCAGGGTTTGCTGCCGTATATGCTGCTACTTTCTTTCCAATGGTAGAAAAAAGATAACTACCAGGTAATTTTAAATAATTGTCATTAATCTTAAACATTCTAATTTAACCCGCCTTTCAGTTCCGTCACCGCTAAATCCGCATATTATCACACACCTGACATTCAGGCTGATATTCGCAATCCGTTCTGCTGCCTGCTCATAACATTATTATCTTATAGTACTAAATGTCCGGTCAGACTTATGAATTAGCTGCAACTTATTTTCTCAATTACACATTTTACACGAAACAACACGTTATTGCAAGATGTGATATTTTCGCTGTTCACCTCATGTTAAAAAAAGTTTACTATTCACTTACAAGCCTGATACTGACTACCAGGCTTGTAAATAAACTTTTATGACTATGGTAAATGTTTTTAGAATATCACTACCGCTACTGAATTTGCAGGGAGTAGTATCTCTGCTGTCTGGTCATTTACGGCTGTCTGATATTTTACGGGAACTACATATTCTTTTTCTTTTGTGTTCACATTTGCAACACCGGCAAGCTCCTTATCTGCCGTAAGCATTACGACCTCGGCACTTGCAACCTTTTTGTAAGCATCAAGTTTTACTGATACTTTCTTTGCAACATTGTCTTTATTTACAAGTTTTGCATAAAGGTTCTTTTCATCCCTTGTCACGGAGTTAAATACGACTCTGTTGTATGCGTTTAATTTATAATCAAGGACTATGCTCCTGTTTCCTGCTTCATCTGTATAATACATCTGAAGTCCCTTTGCGTCTCCGCATCCGTAATCAACAGTAAATACATACTGTTTTCCATCCTCAAGCGGCTCAAAATTACACTCTCTTAAGTTTCCTGCAAGCTCACTTGATGAGTAGTCTCCCATACGGTATCCCTCACTTCCGTCCTTAAACACTCTTACTCCTGTGAGGTAACCGTGCATTGAGACAGCATACTCAACGACATTTTTATTCTTCTCTGATATGTCAGTAAGACCTGCTCCCACAAACAATCCGCCGTTTCCTGATATTCTCTTTGCAGTTACATTTACCTTGTAATCTGTCCAACTGTCATCATATATATAAATTCCGTTTGCTGCTTTATCAGTCGCCTTAAACAAAATTCCATCTGCCTGTTTTTCGTAATTCTCCGAACCCGGTATCAGTGAAATTTTCTCATTAAGCTCATTTGCAAAATCATGACTGAACAATACACTTCCGTCTGCATTTGAGATTATCTCAATTTTCTGTAAAAGCACATCAGCTTCAGTTACCGATACTGACACTCCGCCATGTGGTATAAGCTGCTTCTTCTCGTCTTTGTCATACATCTTAAATGATGTGTCAACCGCACGGTCACCTATACACTTTGCAAACATCTGCTGAACATAATAGTTTGGTGTGTGCCATACTGAATCATTGTCAAACCAGATGGCATCAGGCGTCCAGCGGTATGCTCCGTCAGAGAGTACCTTGTTAAACAGTGGTGCTGTTGCCGCAAGTCTTACTACATCTGAGTTATTTTCAAAACCTGTCATAACCGCTGCCTCTGCAACTGCTCCTGCGAGTGTGTTTTTATCTGATGAAGCATACTCACCGACAAATACTTTTGATGAATTATTGTCATCTATCGTTCCGTCTGTATTGTATGCTCTGTAGTAATAATCATATCTGTCTGCATTTTCATATAAGTATGCATTTGAACGGTAATAATGCTCGTCAGCTACCGTCTCCATATAATGTTTCTGGTATTTGTACCACTCAACTTCCTTATCAAAACTCTCGTTTCCGTCAGTAAATGCAATGACAGCTCCTTTATCCTTAAGGTTGCCGCTCAAATATCTCCATCCGAACTTATAGGCATCATCATCCGCCTGTGCACCTACCGTTGAAATGATAGTGAGGTCATAACCCGGATAATTCTTTTCCATATGCTCGTCAATGGCGTGTTTAAATTCTTCAAAACTTGCGAAAAATTCTTCGCCCCAGTTTTCATTTCCAACACCTAAAAGGTGCATATCAAACGGCTTTTCGTGTCCCATCTTCTTTCTTAAAGCAGCCCACTCATTATTTTCGCAATCGGTACTTATCGCAAAGTCGATAAGGTCCGTAAAGTTTTTAATATATTTCTCCTGAAGGCTTCCCCCTGCCGGATTTGCATAATCAGAACGTGCCTGACAAAGCACTCCGCAAGCCATAACAGGAAGAGGTGACGCACCTAAGTCCTCAGCAAGCTGGAAATACTCCATATAACCGAGTCCCATTGTCATCATATATCCCCACACATTAAAGTTTTCTTTTCTGTATTCAATATCATCAACCGAATCTTTCCAGTCATATACATTTTCCCAGATAAATGAACCCTCTGAAATACATCCGCCCGGAAATCTTAAGAACTTCGGATGAAGGTCACGCATGGCTTCAACAAGATCTCTCCTCAAACGATAGTTCTTGTTGCCAACATAGTTTGCATGAGCTGTGGCACTTGTGCTCTCCTCGCCTGCTCCCCATACATTTTCAGGCATAAGAGAAACCATATCTATTGAAATCTCGCCCTCAAACGCAAGTCTTAACTGTGCATATCCCGTCTTTTTGGCAGTAAGGACAATCTTTTCATCCTCGCCAAATTTCTTCCATGTGCCAGAAATTCCGGCAAGTTCTTTCTCATCACTCACAAGAGCATCGTCCTCATCGACAAGAGCTATCTTTATCTTTGCCACATTGTCTGTGCTCTTAGCCCATATAGAAAAATCGTATTTCTCATCTTTCTTAAGATACATTGAAAGAGCCGCCGTTGTGTCACAGAAACCTCTGTTGTAGAGCACCGCACCTGACTTTGCAGTAACATAATATTCACTTGTATCAGGTTTTGTAATTCCAAGATGCTCATTTAAGCCGCCCTCACACTTAGGTGTGACCTTATCAGTATCACCAAACCAGAATGCAAGCGGTGTGTGATTTCTTCCCGTTGACTTTCCGTTCTCCCCTGATGACGGGTCATATGTATTATATGTAAATGCTTCAAATGAACGGTTATTTACAAGTTCAGCGTAGATACCTCCATCTGCCGCATTATTTATATCCTCATAGAAAAGACCGTAGAGCGTATCGCTTATCTTTACCTTCTCGCTGTCGGCATG
>JBNMLR010000305.1:0-3676 GCA_050874945.1 Butyribacter sp.
CTGCTATTACATCCAGCAGCTCCCATTCTTTCCTATAACACAAAAGCCTTCCATAGGTAAGGCATCCGCTTCTTATGTTTCTGACTGTCCTGCTGCAATTTTCCAACTTAAAATCTGCGAGCCATTCAGGTATCTTATCCTCTTTTCCGAGGCAGGCATATGTATATCCTTTCACAAGCTCTATGTCCATCAACAGCAAAGGGTCTTTCTCATTCTCATACAGTTTTTTAAGTTCTTCCATTTTTTCTTCAAACACTTTTTTATTTCCACTGTATATAAGACATCTAAACATTATATAATAACAGCTTATCACTATACAGGTCTGCTTTCTTAACAATGTCTGTTTGCATACACTCTCCGCAAGTTCAAATGCCCTTTTTAAGTCTCCGGTCAGCGTTGAATACTCAGCTTCAAAAAAGTCATCCCATCCCTCAGTTGTCCCTTTGGTAAGATGCATATAATATCTTGTATGCTCTTTTTCTTTTTCTATTATCTCTCTTAATTTTCCGCTTTCATTATAATACAGGATAGTCATACATACTGTTCCGTATGTTAGCAAAGCATTGCCAAGTATATCTGACCGCTGATAACCGAGCAGCCTGCACGCTTCTTTTAATGAAGCCGTTATACCGTTAAGGTCATTAAACTGTAATATTGCCTTTATAACCTGCATCTCGCCGAGTATCTTATTATCCTTACTCCATATATCACTGTTGTTTATATCCGCCATTACCATATCATAAAGCGGCATTACCTTTTTTTCGCTCTCTTTTGTTGCGAGGTAAAATATCTGGTTTAAGAGTGCCATAGGATATTTTTCCAAAATCTTATCCCATATAAATTCCCTTATCTCTCCAAACAGTTCGGGAGCTTCGGCAATAATATATTTTCCATGCTCACCCGCATATAATTGTGCCGTCTTTTCCGCATTTTTTGCCTTGATATAATACTTTACGGCTTTTACATATATTCCTCTCTTTTCCCAGAGTTCTCCTGCCCTGTTATATATCCTAGAAGTATCCGTCTGTGATTTTTCAAGTTCAAGCTCGGCTACATTCTTTAAGAGAGCGTGCATCTCAAATGTATTTGTGTCGCTGTCATAATGCACAAATCCAAATTTCTCTATACTGTCAATGAATATGCTCTCGGAAAACTCAACCTCTGATATATACATGGCACCGTTTATGTCAAATCGGTTAAACAGTGACATTTTTGTATATAATTCTCTTATCTTAGGATGCAATTTGTCAAAAATAGCTGTTTTTAATAAGTGATTTGCCCCCCTAAAATTTCCAAAACCGCTTCCTTTTCTGTACTCATACAAAGCAAGATAAACGGCACTTATCCACCCCTCCGTATATCTATAGACCTCATCTGACTCCTTTTCATTCAGAGGTGCATCATTAGCCGCAAATATCTGTTCGACCTGAGCCTTACTGAGTGTCATGTTCTGCTGGTTTAATACTACACAATCTCCTCTCAATAACATTGCATCATATGATATATCCGGATATTCTCTTGAGATTAATATGACATGGAGTTTTTCAACACTTTCAATTATAACCTCAAGCATTTCGTTAAAAAATGTATTGTTAAACTGATGGAAATCATCAAGTACCAGATAAAGGTCATCATCAATATACTTATTTAAAACTTTTGCCACATATAAATTTTCCTGCCTTGAATGTGGCATATCAATATTTAATATCCTCTCTGACAACTCCTTATAATATTCACTGAACTTAATACACAGACGATGCCATATCCAGTTTTCGTCCTGCTCCTCACTAAGCATTGCAAACCATATAAATTTTATGTCATTTCTCTTTAAAAAATAATTTCTTACAAATGTTGTTTTACCATATCCTGACGGTGCAATCATCATAATAAGTGATCTGTCCATAACTTCAGTAAATATTTTTTCAAGATTTGCTCTCTCAAAATCCCGCTTTTCAAAATATATTAAATTATTATTCTCATCATGTGTAATCTCGCCCATAATCCATATCCCCCGAAAAAGTTTCCTATATATCATCATAAAAAGAGTCGCTTGCGACTCTTTCGCGCTTGAGCGGAATGCGTAGCATTTATTTCTTTTCCGCGAAATGCGCATCCTCACGGAGTGTTTTTTATGTTATGGGAAACGAAAAGTTTCCTATAACATAAAAAAGACTTTACATATGACCTAAAATCATTTGCAAAGTCTTTTATAAAAATCATACTTTATATATCTTATTTTAGCAAAAATCATCAAAAAACGCAATATTTATTGAAAAACCTTTTCTAAACATACATAACAGTCCGACTTTTCATTTTCTACATTCGTAAATCCGTAAACACACTGAAGCCGCTTAGTGCCTTTAGTTCACTGACAAGCCGATACCCGATACTAACAAATAGTTTTATCCAAGTATCTCTCTTCCCGGATATGATGCTATGGCACCGTATTTCATGACACTCTCTGCACTGTATTTATTTGAAAATTCCACATAGCCGTGAAGTTTTTCATCAGTCAAACGGCTTATATCTGCTTTTTTTACACCGTCATTTGCAAGCTGCCACAAAAATGAACCTATAAACGCATCTCCTGCCCCTGTTGTGTCGACGGCTTCTTTTGAAGCATGGTTGTCTTTTGCGGACGCATTTTTTGTATAACACTCTGCTCCGTCTTTTCCTTTTGTGTATATCACAAGCTCAACATTTCCAACAAAAAGTTCGGAAAGTGCATCTTCTATCTTTTCTTTGCCTGTTATAAATGAGAGTTCCTCGTCGGAAATCTTTACTATATCTGCCATCGGAATAAACTCATTTACAGTCTTTCTCAAAAGCTCCTTATCTTTCCAAAGTGGAAATCTTAAGTTAGGGTCAAAACTTATAAGCATTCCATTTTTCCTTGCATATTCTATAGCCTTTTTGTGTGCATATTTCATCGGAAACTCACCGAGCGAAACTGAACAGAAGTGCAGTATATCTGCATTTTCAAACCACTTTTCTTCTATCTCATCTTCGCTTAAGAGCATATCAGCTCCCGGATTTCTAAAGAACGAAAATTCTCTGTTGCCATCGTCCTTAAGTGCCACAAATGCAAGTGAAGTATTTGCCTCATCCGTCTGCTTTATATAATCACAGCCTATATTATAACTTTTAAATTCCTCAAGTATCTTATCTGCAAACGGGTCTTTTCCAAGTTTTGATATAAGGCATCCCTCGTCACCCATCTTTGCAAAAACACCGCACACATTTGCCGGAGCACCTCCGACTTTCGGCTCAAAGGATACTACATCTTTTATCTGCTTTCCCGTTTCTGTCGGTAAAAAATCTATAAGTGCTTCGCCTATCGCAAGTAATCTGCTCATTTCTATACCTCCATTTCTATAAAATATCACTGCCCGTACCTACGGTGCTGCCTGTATCTATACAATCTCTGTTTATTCCATACATTTCAATATCAAAATGCTCATCAGCTTCAAATGATACATTTTTGTTTGTACTCATATAATACCTTGTCGTAAATACATACTCACCGTCATTTAAGTATATCTCAACAAGTGATGTATCTGCAAGAATTCTTATATCATGTACCCTCTGAATATTTAATCTTCTTTTCTTTCTTCCTCTGCCTGCACTAAAAGCATCTTTTCCGCTAAATTCAAGTGCCAGTTCCCCTGACTTATAC
>JBNMLR010000306.1:0-3673 GCA_050874945.1 Butyribacter sp.
ACGAAATGGAGATAAAAATGGAAGAACTTATTCAAAAGATTGAGAGATTAAAGAAAGAAAACGATTTTGTCATACTTGCACATTATTATGTGGATGGTGCCGTTCAGGATATAGCGGACTATGTAGGAGACTCATTTTATTTAAGTAAAGTTGCGACGAAAGTTGAGGCAAAAAACATATTATTTGCAGGCGTGTCATTTATGGGAGAGAGTGCAAAGCTCTTAAATCCTGAAAAGCATGTATATATGGCAGATGTGACTGCCGACTGTCCTATGGCTCATATGGTAACGGTTGACCGTATAAAAGAAGTAAGAGAGCAGTATGACGATGTTGCCGTAGTCTGTTATGTAAACTCGACAGCCGAGATAAAGGCAGTATCAGATGTATGCGTAACTTCCTCAAATGCCATCAAGGTAGTAAAAAACATAAAGAACAAGAGGATATTCTTTGTGCCTGACAACAATCTTGGAAGATATGTTGCAAAGCAGTTACCAGAAAAAGAATTTATATTCAATGATGGATTTTGCCATGTGCATAAGAGCATTGACCCTGAGCTTGTCAAAGAAGCAAAAGAGCACCATCCTGACGCACTCGTGCTCGCACATCCTGAATGTACTGAGGATGTACTCGAACTTGCCGATTATATAGGAAGTACGGCAGGAATACTTGACTATGCGACAGAGAGTGACTGCAAAAAATTTATCATCTGCACAGAGATGGGTATATTCTTTAAACTCAGCAGGCAGAATCCTGACAAGAAATTCTATTCAGTAGGACACAGACAGTTCTGCCCGAATATGAAGAAAGTAAGTCTTGAAAAGGTAGCAGATGTAATGGAAAATCCGACAGAGGAAGTAATTCTTCCTGATGATATAATGGATGAAGCCTGCAAACCGCTTCAGAAGATGCTTGAACTTGCAAAATAAAAAGTGATTTGGCAAAAATAACGGTTTTGCTTTTATACAGCAGACATAAACTACTGATAAATACAGGGTTTGTGCATGAATGGCAATGTGAAACAAAAATGACATAATTTGTGAAATAATCGTGAATTTTCATAATAATTATTAAAAAAAGCATCAAAAAATCCGATATTATTAATGGATAGCAAAAAGGTAAAATACTTACTCACGAGGTAAAACATATTAGCGTAGTCCGAGATTTAAAGGATTGGCCGTACACTCTCCCGAGAGTTTCAGATTGTGAGAATATGATTTACTATAAGCG
Organism: Butyribacter sp.; assembly: GCA_050874945.1. Classification (GTDB taxonomy): domain Bacteria; phylum Bacillota; class Clostridia; order Lachnospirales; family Lachnospiraceae; genus Butyribacter. The sequence continues at coordinate 1,228 of JBNMLR010000306.1, forward strand.
TGTATATCGTATAACGGGCCGTACACCGATGATATATGATATACACAAAAAATAACACCAATCGTTTAAAAGCGATTGGTGTTATTTTTTTATAAAACAATATATTTTGTTTTTTATTGTGTCACAGCAACAGTGCAGACTGCAAATACTTTCATTTTATTGATTTATTTTGCGGCATTTTTGGTTTGAACTGTCACAGCTTCTTTTTTGTCTTTCTTTAACTTGTAATTGATACCGAGTCCCATACCCGTAACTGCATAGAATACAGGGGCAACAGCGATACAGGAGTCGTTTGTGAGTGAGATTATAAGGTAACCGATAACACCGACAAATATACTCACTCCGATTTTTGGAAGATAACCGTTAAAATCATGTTTCCAGTAAAGTTTTAAGCTGCTGACAAGGTACCATATAAAGAATACGAGCCATGCGATAAGCGAGATAACACCGGTCTGTACGCCAATCTGCATAAGCATACAGTGAGGTTTTGTGATAATCTCATTGACATGTCCTGAATTGTAAAGACCGACAAGGTCATTGTTAGGAAATGCAATGATAAATGTATCAGGACCTGAACCGAGTAAGAAATACTTCTTGAGAAGAGGAAGCGTTCTTGCCCAGATATATCCACGCATATTTGCAAAATGGAAATGGTTTTCAAGGAAAGAAAGTGATTTGGTCTGTTTTGTAAGTTTCATAATGGCACCACCCGGACCATAAGTGTAAAATGTTGAATCATTTTCTTTCATCATATTTGTAAAGTACCATGTTTTATCATCTATCGTAATCTGATAACCGTTGAAACTGTCAGAGCGGATAGAAGAAAAAGTGAAAGGAAATCTCTCATCATTTATAACATAGCTTGAAGAGTCTTCGTTAAGTGAGAAAGGAACTTCTTTTCCTGACTTGTCAGTAAGTGAAAACTGGTCAGTACCATTAGCATCCTGGGTACACTTGATGATAAGAGTTTCATTATTATAAACAATGGAAACATTGTCATCATTTGTGGTAATCTCGCTGAGCGGATGGTATTCAGCTTCTGTACTGAACATGGATTTCATTCTGTCAAGTAATATACCCTGGTTTGCCACATTTATACCGATAAATGCAACGATAAAAACAGCGATTGCGGCAATTACGATTTTGATATTTTTAATAAAGACTTTTCTCATACAGAGAAGCATAACTATAAGAGAAAAGATAACCGCAAGAATACCGGCACGCGACTGTGATGCAAAAAGAATAACCATAAGAGACACTGTCAAAACGGCACAGCCTATCTTTGCCCACACTTTTTTGACTGCAAATATAAGACCTACAAGGATAGGAACTATAAGGCAGACATAAAATCCTACATAGTTTGGATTGTAGAGGGAAAGATAAGTACGCCCCTCCTCAAAATTAAACTTAAGAGGACCTCCCTTGTATGTAGAAGGTGTCATAAGTTTCTGACCGAGTGAAGTCCTGAAAAAATCGTGCTTTAATGCCTGGCTGAGTCCAAGCAGGACCATAACCGTAATACCGGCAACAAACAACGGCATTATACGCTTTACGGCCGCTTCCGAACGCATTATAAAGAAACAATAGTATGCGGTAAGGCAATATCCCATAAGAGCCCAGACCGGCTCAAACTGCTCATAGATACCTGAAAAACAGAATTCTCTGTTTGAGGATGCCAGGGCTGAAATAAAGGAAATGCCACAATAAACTGCAAGTGGTATGAGCATTTTGCACCATGCAGCTTTCTGTTCATCTGCGAATATCATATAGACAAGACAGAATATCATGCAGGCACAGGCAACGAGAAACCATACAAGTTTTGTATGAAGGAAAAAGTCGACTGCTGAAGTCTGGCTTGTGTACCATTCAAACTTGCCAAGATTGGTTTCATAAGAATACATATACGTGATAAGTGGTATCACGCTGAGTACGGCGATTATCGGGAGTAAAAGACCTAATGGGTACTTTGGCTCAACCGGTGTGCCTTTTTTCTTAGCATTTTGAGATGCCATAGGTAAACCTCCTAAAAATTTTTTATGATTGCATAAATAGCTGTAGGTTGTGAAGATTGAACAAATTGCTTATTATGCAATCTATATTGTGTAAACATACAAATACAATTATACATATATTTTAAAAAGAAACAACAGTAAAGTTGACATTAAATAAGGAAATTAGTAGAATAAGAAGTATTGTACCGTATATTTTTAATGAGAATGCAGTTTTCTGCCTTATGATAAGTTTGTGGACATTCCCACTTCTATTGCGTAGAGCAATAAACAGCAGAGAGGATTGCGAATATCTGTTTGAATATACGATTAGCTTTGGATGGTTTATTAAGAAACGAGGTTTAAGGATAAAGATGAGAAATTACGACCCATACAAAAAAACGATACTTTTTTTTGCATCGCTTGTTAATATAGTGCTTATGTCACTTGTATTTATG
>JBNMLR010000307.1:0-3644 GCA_050874945.1 Butyribacter sp.
CTAATAAACACGCACAACATTAACAATATAAATAATCTTACTCTTTTTTTCACTTTTACCACTCCCTCTAAATATTTTAAGTTAATTATATCATAAATTTGTAAGGTAGGAGAGCTTGTTCTCCTACAACAAATTTGTGAATGACAAAATCATTAAGCACGAAGTGCGACAGATGCAAAGCATCTGGATTTTGGAGTTAATTATATCATAAATTAATGACAATATTTGACATTTGATTTTTTATTGTAAAAGATATTACATTTAATCTTTCAACATAAAATACCGCCAACACATTAACCTTAGTGTATTGACGGTCTTTAATCTTACCCTGTCACTTTTTCAATTCATTATCTTCCTACAACAACTGGTATCTGCCGATAATCTGGTCAAGTGATACCGACTGTGCTGACAATTCTTCGCTTACTGCTGAAGACTGTTCTGCTACGGCTGAGTTGTTCTGTGTTACTCCGCTTATCTGCTCGATTCCAAGTAATACCTCTTTCAAAGTATCTGCATTTGTTCTGAAGTTATCACTTGATTCCTTAACAGATTTAGCTAATACATCAATACCATTGATAACATCTTCCAATCCACTTGATGTTTCACTTGTAAGACGGTTTCCGTTATCAACTTCCTCAGTACACTTCATGATAAGTTCTCTTGTTCTTGCTGCTGATTCCGCACTTTCTGTTGCAAGTTTACTTATCTGGTCTGCGACTACCGCAAATCCTTTTCCCGCTTCGCCTGCCCTTGCAGCCTCGATTGTTGCATTTAATGATAAGAGGTTTGTCTGTGATGCAATGTCTTCTATCTCACTGATAATGTTTTCAATCTGAAGTGATGCATATTTAATCTGTTCCATAGACTGTGACAGAGCTTCCATCTGCTGTCTGCTTGTTTCTGCCTGTCTGCGGTATAAGTCTGAGTTTTCATATGAGGCTAATGCTGTATCTGCATTTGTTGCTGCTACCGATGTTACACCATCGATTGTTGCTGTTAATTCCTCTACGGCTCCTGCCTGCTCTGTTGCTCCCTCTGCTAATGACTGAGAGCTTTCTGCCATCTGACCTGCTCCTGTTGATACCTGATCTGCTGCTTCTTTGATACTCTTCATTGTCTCGCTCTGACCGCCTATCATACTCATAAGGTCATCGATAACAGGTCTGAACTCTCCAACATAGAGGTCAAGATTTTCTGACTGTACTGTGTAATTGTTTTTAACAAGTTCCTTTGTAACGCTTGCAAGGTCACTGATTATCTTCTTTAATGCCACACAAGTCTGACGGAATGTTATTGCAAGGTCACCAAGTTCATCCGGAGATTCATATTCAATATGAACATCAAAATCACCCTTTGATATTTGCAATGCTGCACCCTTTAATTCATCAATAGGCTGTGTGAAAAGTCGTGATAATTTACGGGTAAAGTATGTAGATGCTATTATTGATATAGCTGCGATTATTATCATCAATATATATACTACGATTGTCACTAACTGAGAAGATTTGTAAGTGCTTACCGCATTTGAATCAGCGTTGTTTGCTACTTCTTCTAATACCGTCTGAAGTTTTTGGGTAAGTGTTGTATAATCTCCATCAAAAAGTTCAAGTGCTTTCTCTGTTTCATTTTTTATACAAAGCTGCTGCAACTGTTCCTGTACCTGCTTTAAATCCTGCCATGCAGAGTCAAGATTGTCTAACAGCGTATCATTGTCTAAAGTGTTTCTGAGTGTTTTTATTTTATTAGTCACTTCATCACAAGCTGCTGCTGCCTCGTCTATCTTTGACTGAGTAACATCAGTATCATCTTCAAGTGCTGACCATAAAATATTTTTTGCAGTAAGTTCCACATCTCTCTGTATCTCCATTTGCAAAGGAGTCGCAACATATGGCTGCTTATAAAAATTCTTAATATTATTATTGACAACTGTAAGTCCGATGAAACTTACTATAATTCCAACCACGAACAATATAATAACGATTTTTATTACTGTACTTATCTTCTTTTCTACTTTTGCTTCTTTTAAAAATTTATCCATTTTGTATTCTTCTGTTGTAAAAAACTTAATTTAATTTAATATCACATAGATTTTAATTACGAAATGTTTTTAATCAAAAAATTCTTTTACTTTCCCTTTCTGAAAAAACTCATTCTCTTATTCTAATTCTAACATTTTGATTTTAAGAAATTGGGTATAATTATTTTGTTTCAATTTTGTACTTTTTATTTTATATATTTTCACTTCAATTTTATACTTTTTTAATAATTGTAAAACCACATACAAAAAGACCGCCAACCCACCAATCCCAGCAGGTCGACGGTCATGATTTTTTATTTTATCCGTAGAACATCTCTACGAAAATCTACTTTTTTCAGCTAAAATTATTTAGCTGCTTTCTCAGCGATTGCTGCCTGTGCTGCTGCAAGTCTTGCGATAGGCACACGGAATGGTGAGCATGACACATAGTCAAGACCAATCTTATGGCAGAACTCAACTGATGAAGGATCTCCACCGTGCTCACCACAGATACCGCAGTGAAGTGATGGACGAACTTTCTTTCCTTTTTCTACAGCCATTTCCATGAGCTGGCCAACACCTGTCTGGTCAAGTTTTGCAAATGGATCGCTCTCGAAGATCTTAGCATCATAGTAAGCATCAAGGAACTTACCTGCATCGTCACGAGAGAAACCGAATGTCATCTGTGTTAAATCGTTTGTACCGAAGCAGAAGAACTCAGCCTCTTTAGCAATCTCGTCTGCTGTAAGTGCAGCTCTTGGAATCTCGATCATTGTACCAACTTCGTACTTCATATCGATACCTGCTGCTGCAATCTCAGCGTCTGCTGCCTCAACAACAACTTTCTTGACATACTTAAGCTCTTTAACCTCTCCAACAAGTGGAATCATGATTTCAGGCTCAACTGTCCAGTCAGGATGATTCTTCTTTACATTGATTGCTGCACGGATAACTGCTGCTGTCTGCATCTTAGCAATTTCAGGATATGTTACTGCAAGACGGCATCCACGATGACCCATCATAGGGTTGAACTCGTGAAGTGAATCAATGATAGCTTTGATTTCTTCTACGCTCTTATTCTTAGCCTTTGCTAACTTCTCGATGTCAGCTTCCTCTGTAGGAACGAACTCATGAAGTGGTGGGTCTAAGAAACGGATTGTTACAGGATTTCCTTCAAGTGCCTCATAGAGAGCCTCGAAGTCTCCCTGCTGGTAAGGAAGAATCTTAGCAAGTGCTTCTGCTCTTTCTTCTACTGTATCTGAGCAGATCATCTCACGGAATGCAGCAATTCTGTCTTCCTCAAAGAACATATGCTCTGTACGGCAAAGTCCGATACCTTCAGCACCAAGCTCACGAGCTTTCTTAGCATCTGCAGGAGTATCAGCGTTTGTACGAACTTTAAGTGTTCTGTACTTGTCAGCCCAAGCCATAATACGTCCGAACTCACCGGCGATTGTTGCATCTACAGTTGGGATAAGACCGTCATAGATGTTACCTGTTGTACCATCGATAGAAATCTCTGATCCCTCTGTGAATGTCTGTCCAGCAAGTGTAAACTTCTTGTTCTCTTCATCCATAGCGATGTCTCCACAACCAGATACACAGCATGTTCCCATACCACGTGCAA